>NZ_JAXOFX010000005.1:0-235818 GCF_034427655.1 Robertmurraya mangrovi | reverse complement strand
CTTTATTTTATCAGAAGTGGTCCTTATTTTTATTCCAAAAATAATTAGAGCCGGTGAAATTTTACTCGTCGTAAAATTTCACCGGCTTTTTCATCTTTGAGGTGGGTTTTGTCCCAGGCTCTTCTAATATTGATACATCCCTTTTTTATACTTAACAGCGTAGCCCAGTGCCGAACGGACCTTTTTCTCGTATTTATAATCCCCGAAATCATAGAAATCTTCTACTAATCCTGCTTTTGTAATCATTTCTTGACCATCTAACCATACCCATGCTAATAAGCGTACAATTTTCTTCGCTTTCTTTAACTTCGAACAAGTGTATTTAGAAGTGAAAATACCTAGCTTTACTGGTTTTGAAGAATTTGTAAATATAAAGCGTGCCTTAAGTTTACAATCGCCAACCCATTCATTACTGTAAATTTTAAATTGATATTTGTTTTAATTTACAAATTGCAAACACGGTTATAGACTCTATTTTTACAGTGTGTTATATTTGTCTCATCAGCTAATATGGAAGGAACAATGAACATGAACATAGCATATATCAGAGTCTCAACAGTTATGCAGAACGAAGCAAGACAAGTTGAAGCAATGAAGCAATACAAAATAGATAAGGTTTATCAAGAGAAGGTCTCAGCAAAAAACACAGACAGACCAAAATTAAAAGAAATGTTAGACTATGCAAGAGAAGGCGATACAATCTATGTTGCGGACTTCTCAAGATTAGCACGCTCTACCAAAGACTTATTAGAACTTGTAGAACTATTAGAGTCAAAAGGAGTTCAACTAGTATCTATTAAGGAGAATATCGACACTTCAACGGCAACGGGTAGACTAATGTTAAAGATGATTAGTGCTATAAACGATTTTGAACGTGAAAATATGCTCGAAAGACAACGTGAAGGCATTGCGATAGCTAAAGCAGAAGGAAAGTACAAAGGACGAAGAGAAGTAACAATCCAAGATTTCGAAAAGCATTACCAACGATATATGAATCGTGAAGTATCAAAGTCTCAACTTGCAAAAGAATTAGGAGTTTCAAGACCAACACTAGACAAATTAATTAAAGAACAAGAACAACAAGTATGTTAAGGGACTCCTAAGGGGTCTCTTTTCTTTATGTTTGGAGGTATGGGGATGAATTCCACATTTTCACTGGGGACATGGGAGGGTAATGGGGTTAGTTGCCTCATCTCCACGTCACTAGAATTCTAAGTTGTCGTACAATATAATTCAAGAATCTCTTGCTAATGTTTAAACAGCAAGATTAAGAAGGTAAGTATGTGATAATAATACCAAACTGATTAAGTTCAATCGAAATAATATGAAAGCAGTAGAACTGAAAATAGTGTACATACAAGATAATAAAAAAATAAACAGAAAAAAGAGTCAGGATAAATCTGACTCTTTTTGAGATGGTTTTATTAGGGAATCAAAAGTGCCTTTCTGGGAGGTCTAAATAGACAGGGAGCTTCGCTCCTCTACACCATCACTGGACTTATTCTCTTGTATTCCAATAATCTGGGAAACTTCCTTTGACGTTTGGTAAGCACCCTATATAGGAGGTCTTGATTTAACAAGACTTTGGTAGTTCTACCAGCACCTTATAATCTGGATTTACTCTTACCAGTATTAGGATTTCTATTTGAGTCTTTATTATACATTTAAAAATAAAAAAATTCAATCATAATAAAGAAGAATTAGGGAGTCCTATTATACGATGGTGTATTTTTGGGAGCAAAATACTGTATATCTCAGTATACTTTGCAGATGCAGTTGCACTTTTCCTAGGTTGGTAATAAAGGTATTTATAATATTCAAGGAAAAAATTAGCTAGAAAATCAGCAGTTTGAATTAAGCTGTTATTTAACTCTGAATTGTAGTTAATTACTAAGTTGTTCACATAAGTGTCCTTTTTCCATTTTGGGTAATTTACTCTTAAAGATAGGTACTCATGTAGACGTATATGCGATTCCTGTTTCCGAGTGGGTTCTCCATCGATATTTAGGATTATTCTATTTTTTTCTTGTTCTGGAAAGGGTTCTGAAAGACGGGTAACTACTTTGCTTAAGAAATAGTTTTCACTTTGTTCTTTACTTCGTGAAGATGCACCTGTAATAAATTTTGATTGTGCCTCGGTAACTATTTTTTTGTCGACAACTAAGTAACAAATACGTAATTCATGCCAATCAACTAAAGTTTCGAATAATCTTTGTTTCTGTTCGAAGGACGCATCTTTTCCTTTTAGTTCTCCAATTTTCGCATCGTAAGTAAAGTTCTGAATAACTTTTTCTAAATTACTTTTTAGTGTAGTCTGACCTTTATGTATGGAAAACCCAGCCCAGACATAAAGGTTACCTGTAGTAGAATTGATATTCCCAGAATCATCTATATAAATATACAAATTTTTGTTCTCCTTTCATTAAAGAATCCTTTTTGACATAGTCATACTCATCTCCTCTTCACTGAAAACAAGGGGTGCTGAGGTTGAATCTGGACGTAATAAATTGTAGTAATGAGTTTTAGCATTAATTGAGAGTCTTTATTTGCAATAAAAAGTATGTGTTAGTATCATTGTATTTAGGAATAACATGCAATGAAAAACACTTAAACAAGCATAATCCTTTGATATTATAACGTCTTACGGTCTTTTGAACAATATTTGGTGCAACGGATAGCACGTAAGATTCCGGTTCTTGAAATGGGGGTTCGATTTCCTCCGAGGGCGTATTAGTGTGAGATCTCTTGTTTTCGGACAAGAGGTCTTTTTTTTATTAATAAGGATATATAAGTGTTCTGAAGTTTGACTACTGTCTAGCTCCAGCGCCTAGCCCCTCGAGTCAAATAACCTTCAATCCTAAAAGTCAAATAGCAGACTTTTAGGATTGAAGAACATTTGCTTGTCGGGGCTGACCAAGGCGCTTACGCTTTTCTTTACTATCCCAATTTATTTCCATACAACATTTTGCTTCATTATTGTAAAATGGGAAAAGGGGGGATGAATGATGGATTTAAAGGCTGGTTTATGGCAGCAGCAAACTTTGAAATTGACGATGACGCAGGAGTTAACACAAGCGATAGCGTTATTACAATATTCCACTCAAGAATTGACTTCCTTCCTTGAAACGAAGGCGTTGGAAAATCCCCTATTGCAAGTTGATACAGGAAATATTAGAACGATGGATCCCCGTTTAGACCGTGTCAAAAACAATCGGAAGCGGGTTGAAAAAGATAAACAAAGTTGGATTGAACAACTTGGAACGAATAAACAAACATCATTAATAGATATCATTTATTCTCAAATAAATATCAAAGAGTTTTCAGATAGACAGTTGAAGATAATGAAAGAGTTACTTGCGCACATAGATGTAAACGGTTACTTACATGGAACAATACAAGAAATTTCAGCTAGACTTAAAATCACTGATCAAGAGGTAGAACAGTGTTTGACTATTATCCATAATCTTGAACCAGCGGGCATTGGTGCTCGGAATTTACAAGAGTGTCTACTTTTACAGGTTAGGAGACATCATAAAAATAATGAGCTTGCAGAAATTATTATTTCGGAACATTTTACATTATTTGCGGAAAAGAAATGGAAAGAGTTATCAAAGCTACTTGGAGTTAGTCTATCTGAAATACAGCAAGTGTTTGATTTTGTACAAACACTAAACCCAAAACCAGCGGCTACTTATCAAGATGATCCTGCTGTTTATATTACACCCGACATTATCGTTAGATGGGAAAATGATTCTCTAACCATTAATATTTTTGATGAAACTCTACCAAAAGTGACTTTTAATGAGGAATATTTTCAGCAATTTCGCTCACACAATGACCAGCAGGTAAATCGCTTTTTACAAGAAAAGCAACAAGACTATCAATGGATTATGAAAAGTTTAGAACAGAGGAAACAAACTTTAACTAAAGTTGCGATTAAAATAGTAGAGAAACAAAATGACTTTTTTGTAAAAGGGCCTTCCTATTTAAATCCAATGACTATGAGAGAAGTATCAGAGGAACTAGGGATACATGAATCTACGGTTAGTCGTGCCGTTCGAGAAAAATATGTCCAAACGCCTTTTGGAACATTTGAATTGAAATCGTTTTTCTCTAGTACGATTCAAACAACGACAAACGAAGCAACATCCTCTAAACAAGTGAAAAATGCCATTAGTAAATTAATCGAATCAGAAGATAAGCTAAAACCGTTATCAGATCAGGAAATTGTTGAAATATTAAAAGATAAAGAGGGAATGGTTGTTTCGAGAAGAACGATTGCTAAATACCGTGATCAACTTGGAATTCCTTCCTCAACGAAAAGAAAGCGTTATGATTAATGGCTTAAAGGAGTAGTAGAATGACCATTAAAGTCACCTTATACACAAGAAATCGTTGCCCATTATGTGATAAAGGCAAAAAAGTCGTTTTAGAATTAAAAGAAGAATGGAATTTCGACTATGAAGAGCTGGATATTGATGAAAGTGATGAGCTAACTGAAAAATACGGTCTCATGATTCCGGTTGTTGAAATTGATGGAGAAGAAGTCCAATACGGGCAAATTGACAAATTTGTCATAAACGAAGCGCTTACATTAAAAAAGGGCAGTTTTTGAGTTGAATTACGAAATCACACCTGTTAGAATAGCAATTGAAGCAGGGGTGATTTTTTTTATTCTAAGTGGGACATAATAAGTCCATTAGGGACATAAAATGACCACCAGGTGGATGAAGGAGCACGTCATGAAGTACTCATTAATCGATTTACAAAAAAGATTATTACCTGATTTAGTTTCTGTTATGCAAAAACGCTTTTCTATACTGCAGTTTATCGGGTTGATGGAACCAGTTGGTAGAAGAAATTTATCCGTAAGCCTAGGGGTTACAGAAAGAGTTCTAAGAAGCGAAGTAACTTTCCTTAAGGACCAAAATCTAATCTCTGTTTCAAGTTTAGGAATGAGCTTAACGACTGAAGGAAAAGATTTACTTGAGAGCTTAGAAAGCGTAATGAGAGAAATTACGGGTATAGACAAAATGGAAGAGCAGCTTCAAAACATCCTAGGGGTCGAAAAAGTCATTATTGTTTCAGGAAACACCGATGTTTCCCCTTGGGTAAAGAGTGAGCTTGGAAGAGCATGCGCTATGCGTATGAATCAGTCATTACAGGGAGAAAATATTATCGCAGTAACTGGCGGATCAACGATGGCAGCTGTGGCCGAAATGCTAACTCCAGAAGTAAGTAAAGACTTTGTCTTTGTTCCTGCAAGAGGTGGAATTGGGGAAGACGTTCAGAATCAAGCAAACACAATTTGTGCGAAGATGGCGGAAAGAACTCATTCTAAGCATAGAGTTTTATATGTTCCTGATCAAGTAAGCAGTGAAACGTATCAAACGATTATGAAAGAGCCTCATATTAAAGAAGTTTTAAGTTTAATTAAATCTGCAAGCATGGTTTTACATGGAATTGGAGACGCTATTACAATGGCAGAACGCCGTAAAACGAGCCGAGAGGATTTGTATAAAATCCAACAAGCAGATGCAGTAGGGGAAGCGTTCGGATACTATTTTAATGAATCTGGAGAAGTTGTTCATAAAGTACATACAATAGGACTTCAATTAGATGACTTAGAACACGCCGAACACGTCATTGCAGTAGCTGGAGGTTCTTCTAAGGGGAAAGCCATTAGAGCCTACATGAAACAAGCACCCAAAAACACCGTACTCATCACAGATGAAGGTGCAGCCTTACAGTTATTAAAAGGGTAACTCCCTTTAAAAATAAAATTAATCCTTACACATATTAAAGGAGGAAATAAACATGGCAGTAAAAATTGGTATTAATGGATTTGGTAGAATTGGACGTATCGTATTCCGTGCAGCTTTAAAGAACCCAAATGTAGAGGTAGTAGCAGTTAACGATTTAACAGATGCTAACATGCTTGCACACCTTTTAAAATATGACTCTGTTCACGGTAAGCTTGATCAGGAAGTTACTGTAGATGGTGATTCATTAGTAGTTGGAGGCAAAAAAGTAAAAGTTCTTGCTGAACGTGATCCAGCTCAATTAGGTTGGGGAGATCTTGGTGTAGAAGTAGTTGTTGAATCAACTGGTCGCTTCACAAAACGCGAAGATGCTGCAAAACATTTAGAAGCTGGTGCGAAAAAAGTTATCATCTCTGCTCCTGCATCAAACGAAGATATTACTATCGTTATGGGTGTAAATGATGACAAGTACGATCCTGCTAACCACCATGTCATTTCTAATGCATCTTGTACTACAAACTGTTTAGCTCCATTTGCTAAAGTTCTACACGAAAACTTTGGAATTAAACGCGGTATGATGACAACTGTTCACTCATACACAAATGACCAACAAATTTTAGACTTACCACATAAAGACTACCGTCGTGCTCGTGCGGCAGCTGAAAACATCATTCCTACAACTACTGGTGCGGCTAAAGCTGTTTCATTAGTATTACCTGAGTTAAAAGGTAAGTTAAATGGTGGAGCAATGCGTGTTCCAACTCCAAACGTATCTTTAGTAGACTTAGTTGTTGAATTAGAAAAAGAAGTTACAGCTGAAGAAGTAAATGCTAAATTCAAAGAGGCAGCAGAAGGTAACTTAGCTGGAATCCTTGGTTACAGTGAAGAGCCATTAGTATCTGGTGACTACAACGGAAATCCTTACTCTTCAACAATCGATGCTCTTTCTACAATGGTAATGGAAGGCAGCATGGTAAAAGTAATCTCTTGGTACGACAACGAGTCAGGTTACTCTCATCGTGTAGTTGACTTAATCGATTACATTGCTAAAAAAGGACTTTAATTAGCTGACTTTGAAAATTTGATTTTCTAAACAAGGCATTGAGATTCAGATGCAAAATTATTATCCTAAATTTGTTCACACAACTTATGGATTCTAATACCGTGAACGACTATAATGAAAAAGGTGAAACCTACCTTACTAGGATATCGTTTCCAGAAGGGTGCAAACAATATCAAGTTCGTCCAAGTAAGAATTCGCTAGCACGAGTTTACTAACTATCAGAACAAGATAAGGTTTTAAAAAGGGGAGCGGGGATTTTCCCCACTCCTTTTCATTTTGTGGCTAAAATTAGCCGAACTATTTAGGAGGTCCTTTGCGATGAACAAGAAAAGTGTTAAAGATGTTGATTTAAAAGGAAAACGTGTATTCTGTCGTGTTGATTTTAACGTACCGATGAAAGACGGTAAAATCACAGATGAAACTCGTATTCGTGCTGCTCTTCCTACTATTCAATACATAATGGATCAAGGTGGAAAAGTGATTTTAGCTAGTCACCTAGGTCGTCCAAAAGGGGCAGTTGTTGAAGAAATGAGACTGACTCCTGTTGCAACAAGACTATCGGAGCTTTTAGGTAAAGAAGTTAAAAAAGCAGATGAAGCTTATGGAGATTCTGTAAAAGCTCTTGTGGATACAATGAATGAAGGAGATGTTCTTCTTTTAGAAAACGTTCGTTTTTATCCTGGTGAAGAGAAAAATGATTCAGAATTAGCTAAGTCATTTGCTGAACTAGCAGATGTATATGTAAACGATGCTTTCGGTGCTGCTCATCGTGCTCACGCATCAACAGAAGGAATTGCACACCATCTTCCAGCAGTATCTGGACTGTTAATGGAAAAAGAATTAGATGTTTTAGGTAAAGCATTATCAAATCCTGAAAGACCTTTCACTGCGATTATTGGTGGGGCTAAAGTAAAAGATAAGATTGGTGTTATCGATAATCTATTAGAAAAAGTAGATAACTTAATTATCGGTGGTGGCCTAGCTTATACCTTCGTAAAAGCACAAGGACATGAAGTTGGTAAAAGTCTTCTAGAAGAAGATAAAATCGAGCTGGCTAAAACATTTATGCAAAAGGCTGAAGAAAAAGGTGTTAAATTTTATATGCCTGTTGATGCCATCGTAGCCGATGATTTTTCTGAAACAGCTAACACTAAAGAAGTGGCAATCGAAGAAATTCCTTCTGATTGGGAAGCCCTTGACATTGGTCCAAAAACTGCAGAGCTATATCGTGGAGTGATTAAAGAGTCTAAGCTTGTGATTTGGAACGGTCCAATGGGTGTGTTTGAAATGGAAAAATTCGCAGGTGGAACAAAGGCAGTAGCAGAAGCACTTGCAGAGTCAGCAGATACTTATTCTGTTATCGGCGGTGGAGATTCAGCTGCGGCAGTAGAAAAGTTCAACCTTGCAGATAAAATGAGTCATATTTCTACAGGTGGCGGAGCTTCTCTTGAATTCATGGAAGGTAAAGCCTTACCTGGAGTTGTAGCATTAAACGATAAGTAATCTTTTTGAAGCTTTTATCTCAATATGAAAGCCTCTCAAGTAAATCTAGCTTTTGATAGCATGAAAGGAATGAACAGCATGCGTAAACCAATTATTGCTGGGAACTGGAAAATGCATAAAACGATCTCAGAAGCAAAAAGCTTCCTAGAAGAGGTTAATGGATTAGTTCCTTCTAAAGAAAAAGTAGATTCTGTAGTTTGTGCACCTGCATTATTTTTAGAAAGATTAGTGGAAATTTCTAAAGATTATGATGTGGAAATTGGAGCACAAAATATGCATTTTGAAGAAAGCGGTGCTTTTACTGGCGAAATCAGTCCAGTTGCATTAGCTGATTTGGGTGTCAAATATGTCATCATCGGACATTCAGAGCGTCGTGAAATGTTTAATGAAACAGATGAGTCTGTTAACAAAAAAACATTAGCAGCATTCAAACATGGAATCACTCCAATTGTTTGTTGTGGTGAAACATTAGAGCAGCGTGAAAACGGCGAAACAAACGAGTTTGTTGGAACTCAAATTAAGAATGCTTTAGTTGGATTAACAGAAGAGCAAGTAAAGCAAACGGTTATTGCATATGAACCAATTTGGGCTATTGGAACAGGAAAATCATCTACAGCTGAAGATGCAAATGAAACTTGTTCACATATCCGAAAAGTAATCAGCGAGCAGTTCTCTCAAGATGTAGCTGATGCGGTTCGTATTCAATATGGTGGTAGCGTAAAACCTGGCAATATTGGTGAATACATGGCTCAGCCTGATATTGATGGTGCTTTAGTTGGCGGAGCAAGCCTTGAAGCACCATCATTCCTACAATTATTGGAGGCAGGTAAGAATGAGTAAGGCACCTGTTGCGTTAATTATTTTAGACGGGTTCGCCCTAAGGGGAGAAAGAAGCGGAAACGCGGTTGCCCAATCGAACAAACCAAACTTTGATCGTTATTGGAACACATTTCCTCATTCTACTTTAGTGGCCTCGGGTGAAGCCGTTGGTCTACCTGAAGGCCAAATGGGAAACTCGGAAGTAGGTCATTTAAACATTGGTGCCGGCCGAGTGGTCTATCAAAGTTTAACTAAGGTTAATATAGCGATTCGTGAAGGTGAATTTGAAAAGAATGACACTTTTATCGAAGCGATGAATCATGCGAAAAAGAATGGTACGAATCTTCACCTGTTCGGATTATTGTCTGACGGTGGAGTACACAGTCATATTCAGCACATGTATGCCTTACTTCGTTTAGCTGCTAGTGAAGGAATCAAAAATGTATATGTACATGGTTTCCTTGATGGACGTGATGTTGGTCCTCAAACAGCAGAGACATATATTAAGGATGCAATGGACAAAATGAAGGAGTATGGCGTAGGTGAATTTGCAACGATTTCTGGTCGTTATTACTCAATGGACCGTGACAAGCGTTGGGAACGCGTAGAAAAATCCTATCGTGCCATGGTTTACGGCGATGGTCCAACTTACACTAATCCATTAGAGCTTATAAAAGACTCTTATAGTAATGGAATTTATGATGAGTTCGTCTTACCATCTGTAATGACAAAAGAAGATGGAAGTCCGGTCGCGACGATTCAAGATAATGATGCGGTTATTTTCTACAACTTCCGACCAGATCGTGCGATTCAAATTTCAAATACTTTTACAAACAAAGATTTCCGTTCCTTTGATAGAGGGGAAAAGCATCCACAAGATTTACACTTTGTATGTTTAACTCATTTTAGTGAGACCGTTGATGGTTATGTTGCTTTTAAACCAACGAACCTAGACAATACAATCGGAGAAGTTTTATCTCAGAATGGCTTAAAACAACTGCGTATTGCTGAGACTGAAAAGTATCCGCACGTTACCTTCTTTATGAGTGGTGGACGTGAAGCTGAGTTTCCTGGTGAAACACGTATCTTAATTAATTCACCTAAAGTTGCTACATATGATTTACAGCCTGAAATGAGTGCGTATGAAGTAACCGATGCTCTAGTAAAAGAGATTCAAGATGATAATTTTGATGCTATTATCTTAAACTTCGCAAATCCAGATATGGTTGGACACTCTGGAATGCTAGAGCCGACAATTAAGGCTATTGAAACAGTAGACGAGTGTTTAGGTAGAGTCGTTGACTTAATTCTTGAAAAGGGTGGTACCGCTATTATCACTGCTGACCATGGGAATGCAGATGAAGTAGTGACCCTTGAAGGAAATCCGATGACTGCACACACGACAAATCCTGTACCTGTTATTGTGACAAAAGCAGGAGCTGAATTGCGTGATGACGGTATTCTAGGAGACTTAGCTCCAACGATTCTTGATTTATTGAATTTAGAGAAACCAGCTGAAATGACTGGTACAACATTAATTAAGAAATAGGATTATTGAATCCATTTTAATAGGCCAAAAAAAATTATTAATATTAAGGAGAGATTGATTATGCCATTTATCCAACACGTATACGCTCGTGAAGTTTTAGATTCTCGTGGAAATCCAACAGTAGAGGTTGAAGTAATTACTGATTCTGGTTACTTCGGTCGTGCAATCGTACCATCTGGTGCTTCAACTGGTGAGCACGAAGCAGTAGAACTTCGTGACGGTGACAAATCTCGTTACCTAGGTAAAGGGGTACAAAAAGCAGTAGATAACGTTAACAACATTATTGCTGAAGAATTAATCGGAATGGATGTAACAGATCAAGTAGGTATTGACCGCACAATGATCGAGTTAGACGGAACTGAAAACAAAGGTAAATTAGGTGCTAACGCAATCCTAGGTGTTTCTATGGCTTGTGCACATGCAGCAGCTGATTTCGTAGGTCTTCCTTTATACCGTTATTTAGGTGGATTCAACGCAAAACAACTTCCAACTCCAATGATGAACATCATCAACGGTGGATCTCACGCTGACAACAACGTGGACTTCCAAGAATTTATGGTTATGCCTGTTGGAGCTCCAACATTCAAAGAAGCAATCCGTATGGGCGCAGAAGTATTCCACTCATTAAAGAAAGTATTATCTGAAAAAGGTTTAAACACAGCTGTAGGTGACGAAGGTGGATTCGCTCCAAACCTTGGTTCAAACCGTGAAGCATTAGAAGTAATCATGACAGCTATCCGCAACGCTGGTTATGAGCCAGGAAAAGACATTTTACTAGCAATGGACGTTGCTTCTTCAGAGTTCTATAACAAAGAAACAGGCAAATATGATTTAGCTGGTGAAGGCCGCACAGGTTTATCTTCATTAGACATGGTTAATTTCTATGAAGAGCTAGTAAACGAATTCCCTATCGTATCAATCGAAGACGGTTTAGACGAAAACGACTGGGAAGGTCACAAGCTATTAACAGATCGTATCGGTGGAAGAGTTCAGTTAGTTGGAGACGATTTATTCGTAACAAATACGAAGAAGCTTGCTGAAGGTATTGAAAAAGGTATCGCAAATTCTATCCTAATCAAAGTGAACCAAATCGGTACATTAACAGAAACATTTGAAGCGATCGAAATGGCGAAACGTGCTGGCTACACAGCAGTAGTTTCTCACCGTTCTGGTGAAACAGAAGATGCAACAATCGCTGACATCGCGGTTGCAACAAACGCTGGTCAAATTAAAACAGGTTCAATGTCACGTACAGATCGTATCGCGAAATACAACCAACTTCTTCGCATCGAAGACGAGCTTGGTGAATTAGCGGTTTATGATGGATTGAAGTCTTTCTATAATTTAAAGAAGTAATTTAGCTTGGGAATGGCCGCTGCACATGATGTGTAGCGGCTGTTTTGTTTAGAGTGTACTTGCTAGTGGGCCTAAGTCTGAGCTTGAGTCCTTCTTGAAGTGGCGTTTCGCGGATAAAATTGGATTTTCGCGGATATATTCAAATGAGCGCGGATATATTCAATTTTTCGCGGATATATTTAAACAAGCGCGGATATATCTATTTTAACGCGGATATCTCGAAAAATTTGGCTTCGGGAGTATAAATTCGTCCCTTGTTTGTGCTGTGCTAACCAGATTCATTGAAGTTAATAGCCGATTAGCAACATCAGGTGAGGAAAGTTGGAGGAAACTACGGCATTTTTCATTCGTTATCGTCTTATTTATCAGTAAAAAGTAGTCCTTTAGTGTACGCACATGGGCATCCTTATGGTAAGAATTACATTTTTCACAATACCAGCTTCTTTTTCGACGTATCATCGGGATGTAAGAACAGACGGGGCAATGAACTCCCGTTATTAGGTCATGTTCTGAAACTCCATATAATTTATAGATATCAATATCAGTAGGAGTGTGGCTCTTTAATATTCCTTTTGTAAGTTTTCGAAGTTGCTTTGGATCTAAGATATCCTCCTGGTATTTTCGGTTCATAGCCTCTATACGATCTAATAAAAGATTACTATGAACCACTCTTTTTAATACTTCGGACCGCGTTGTTGGATGAGTTTTTAAAATGGTAGAAGGGTTACTAATCACGACAAGATAGTCAACAGGGAGATTAATATGATGGGAATCGAGCCAGATAGATAGCTGTCTCTTTTGTTTTTTAGCCTGAACAATGGGATTGGGAAGCCCTTCTTCTTTGTCATTAATGGTCCGTATAAGTTGTTGGAAGTCCTGATCAAAATATAATGTTCCAAGGATGTTTTTCACTTCAAGTATAAGGGCATATTTGCTAGAGAGGACTAGAATATCCATTTGAAAGGGGTTATCAAAATTTAAGAGGCGGAGATCAAAGAAGATGATATAATCTCTTTCAGGGAGGAAATTTAAGTAGTATTTTAAGGAACGTTCACCATGATAACCTGCCCAGCTTTTTGCGAAGTCAGTTTCAATGTTTGGTCTTTTATGAACATTTTGGTGGAACCTTCTTAATGTCGCTTCCAATGTCTGAAGTTTTATCGGTACATATAATTCTTTAGCAATCAAATCAATCACATCCTTCAATAAGTTAGCTGTTAATTTCGCTAATCCATACAAAATATCCTCTTTTTATCTCCCAAGTCCAAAAACTATTGTTTCTATCATAAAAATATGTTACATTAAAAATACTGTAAATGTGGATTTTTCGGGAGGTGGACTTTCATGCATACTCTATTTATTACATTATTAGTTATCGTATCAATCGCATTGATTGTTGTTGTATTACTTCAATCTGGGAAAAGCGCAGGTCTTTCAGGTGCCATCTCTGGGGGAGCAGAGCAACTTTTCGGTAAACAAAAAGCACGTGGTCTTGATTTAGTACTCCACCGTATTACAATCGTGTTATCAGTACTTTTCTTTGTACTAACGATTACTGTTGCATATATTTTATAAAATTTACCTGGCCTTATCCGGTCAGGTTTTTTATTTATCTGGTTAAGAAAATTTTTCCATAAAGTTAGAAGGAGTCGTTTCATTGGATTGTTAATCAAACGTTTGTTTAAACTAAAAATAGCTATATTATCAATGGTTTTCACCATTTAATCAAACGTTTGTTTAAATCCAGAGGAGTTTTCAGCTCCCCAAAATGTTCATCTAAAACAAAGGAGTCAATCATAAAATGAAATTCGTTCAACCAAAACCTTTTACATTTGAAGGAGGAAAAAGAGCGGTTCTACTATTGCATGGGTTTACAGGTAACAGTGCGGACTGTAGGATGCTTGCTCGTTATCTAGAAAAGAGAGGGTATACTTGTCATGGTCCACAATATAAAGGGCATGGGGTACCACCTGAAGAATTAGTACATACAGGACCGGATGACTGGTGGCAAGATGTAATAAATGCTTATGATTTTTTAAAAAATAAAGGCCATAAAGAAATTGCAGCTGTAGGGCTTTCATTAGGTGGCGTATTTTCGTTGAAATTGGGTTACACTGTACCTATAAAGGGTATTGTCCCTATGTGCGCACCTATGTACATCAAGAGTGAAGAGATTATGTATCAAGGAATCCTAGATTATGCTCGAGATTATAAAAAGCGAGAAGGGAAATCGGCTGAACTAATCGAAGAAGAAATGAATGAGTTTCAAAAAACTCCTATGAAAACGTTAAAAGCTCTTCAGAATTTAATTTCGGATGTCAGAAATCATGTCGATATGATTTATGCCCCAACTTTTGTCGTTCAAGCTCGTCATGACCATATGATAAATACGGATAGTGCGAATATCATTTTTAATGAAGTAGAAAATGATAATAAAAAACTGAAATGGTATGAAGAGTCTGGGCATGTTATTACACTAGATAAAGAACGCGATCAATTACATGAGGATGTTTATCAGTTTTTAGAAACACTCGATTGGGAAGAATAAAATATTAGAAATCTTATAAAGGAGGGGTAACACATGGATGAAAATATTCAACAGCATATAGATAAATTACTACACTATATGGAGGACGAGGCATATAAACCTCTGACTGTTCAAGAACTTGAGTCAGCTTTTGGGATTGAAGACTCTAGTGATTTTAAGGACTTCGTTAAGGCCCTTGTTGTAATGGAAGAAAGAGGGCTAGTGGTTAGAACTCGGAACAACCGTTATGGCCTGCCAGGTAAAATGAATTTAATTCGTGGGAAATTAACCGGGCATGCTAAAGGGTTTGCATTCGTGATACCTGATGAACCAGGAATGGATGATATCTTTATTCCGCCGAATGAAACGAATAATGCTATGCATGGGGATACGGTTTTAGCTCGTGTATCTACTGAGGTTTCCGGTCAGAGAAGAGAAGGTACAATTGTACGTATTATAGAAAGAGGTATCCAGCAGATTGTTGGTACATATACAGAAAGCAAACACTTTGGCTTTGTTATCCCAGATGATAAAAAGTTCACGAGCGATATCTTTATTCCAAAAGCGGCTTCTAAAGGGGCAGTAGAAGGTCATAAAGTAGTTGTTCAGTTAACGATGTATCCTGATGGAAGAAAGAGTGCTGAAGGTGAAGTAACAGAAATTCTTGGCCATAAAAATGACCCTGGAGTAGATATCCTATCGGTTATTCATAAACATGGACTTCCAGGACCATTCCCAGATGAGGCATTAAAGCAAGCGAATGAAACTCCAGACTCCATTGATGAAAGTGAAATCAAAAATCGTCGAGACCTCAGAGATCAGACAATCGTGACAATAGATGGTGCAGATGCAAAAGACTTAGATGATGCTGTTACGGTTACTAAGCTAGAGAATGGCAACTATAAGCTAGGTGTTCATATTGCAGATGTTACTTACTATGTAACGGAAGATTCTCCAATCGATAGAGAGGCTTCAGACAGAGGAACGAGTGTGTACTTGGTTGACCGAGTGATTCCAATGATTCCGCATCGACTTTCAAATGGAATATGTTCTTTAAATCCACAAGTGGACCGATTAACATTATCATGTGAGATGGAAATTACACCTGAAGGGGAAGTGTTTAGCCATGAAATCTTCCAAAGTGTAATTAAAACCGTTGAACGTATGACATATAGTGATGTAAACAAAATTTTAACGGATAAAGATGAGGAGCTACTCGAGAGATATAAGCCGCTTGTTCCAATGTTTGAGTTAATGGAAGAGTTAGCGCAAATTCTTAGAACAAAGCGTATGAATCGTGGGGCTATCGACTTTGATTTTAAAGAAGCGAAAGTACTCGTTGAAGAAGATGGTAAGCCAACAGACGTAGTAATTCGTGAGCGTTCTGTTGCTGAGCGTTTAATTGAGGAATTTATGTTAGCAGCAAATGAAACCGTTGCTGAGCATTTCCATTGGCTGGATGTTCCATTCATTTATCGTATCCATGAAGATCCGAAAGAAGATAAGTTAAGAAGATTTTTTGAGTTTATTACAAACTTTGGATACCTTGTTAGAGGAACGGCGAACGCTGTACATCCAAGAGCTCTTCAAGAGATTATTGAAGAGGTACAAGGGAAACCTGAAGAAATGGTTGTATCAACTGTTATGTTACGTTCGATGCAACAGGCCAAGTATGATCCGGAGAGTCTAGGTCACTTTGGTCTATCAACGGAGTTCTACACACACTTCACGTCTCCGATTAGACGTTATCCAGATTTAATCGTACATCGTCTCATTCGAACGTATTTAATAGAAGGGCAATTAGATCCAGCAACAAGAGAAAAATGGAATGCATTACTTCCAGATATTGCTGATCACTCTTCTAAAATGGAGCGTCGTGCAGTTGAAGCTGAACGTGAAACGGACGAGTTGAAAAAGGCAGAATTCATGGCTGATAAAATTGGAGAAGAATATGATGGAATAATTAGCTCAGTAACAAACTTCGGAATGTTCGTCGAGCTACCTAATACCATCGAAGGTCTTGTCCACGTAAGCTATATGACCGATGACTATTACCGTTATGATGAGCGTCAATATGCAATGATCGGTGAGCGTACAGGTAATGTATATAGAATCGGTGACGAAATCACGATTCGAGTCATTAATGTAAATAAAGATGAACGTTCCATTGATTTTGAAATTGTTGGTATGAAAGGGAGCCGTCCAAGAGAAAAAGAAGGCCCAGCGAAAATTTTTAGAACCGGAAGTTCCGAAAGAAAGCCTAGACGTAAATCAGAAGGTGGCGACAGAGGAAACGGAAAAGGTTCTGGTGGTGGCACTAGGGGTTCTCGAAATGGCAAAACTTCAAGTGGACCAGCAAAAAAGAAAAAGAAATACTTTGAGAATGCACCAAAAGCAAAACGTAAGAAGAAGCGATAATGTAGAAGAGGGCCATACTAGGCTCTCTTTTCTTACACTTTAGCTTGAATTTGTGAGCACTTGAAAAATTTGATAAAATAGAGAAACAACTGTTCACAAGGGAAGGGGGAAATAAAGATGCCTAAAGGAACAGGTAAGGTATTTGCACAAAACAAGAAAGCTTATCATGACTATTTTATTGAAGAAACATATGAAGCTGGGATTGTTCTTCAGGGTACAGAGATTAAATCCATTCGCGGTGGTCGAATCAATTTAAAGGATTCATATGCACAAATCAAAAATGGTGAAGTCTTTTTGTTAGGAGTTCATATTAGTCCATATGAACAAGGAAATCGTTTTAATCACGACCCTTTAAGATCTCGAAAGCTGCTTCTTCATAGGAAAGAAATTAATAAGCTTATTGGTGAAACAAAGGTTGCTGGTTATTCATTAGTTCCGTTAAAAATGTATCTTAAAGATGGGTTTGCGAAGGTTTTAATCGGACTAGCAAAGGGTAAAAAGAATTATGATAAGAGAGAAGATCTGAAGAACAAAGAAGCAAAGCGTGAAATTGAGCGTGCTTTCCGTGATAGACAGAAAATGTAGCTGCTCATTTCAAATTGGAAAAAGTCTTACAGTATCTTACAATTGAAATTAAGTTAAACTATGTTATAATAATATTTGTCACCACGTGTGACACATAACTTAGCTCTTCTATTTTTGAGCTTTCCTAACGTACGTATCTGTTTAACAACAGTACGGACCTTCTATTAAGGGGACGTTACGGATTCGACAGGGGTAGTTCGAGCTTAGGTTGCGAGTCGAGGGGATCGGCCTCGTTAAAACGTCAAAGCCTATAACTGGCAAACAAAACAACAACTTAGCTTTCGCTGCTTAATAGCGCGTAGCTGTTCCTCCCTCCATCGCCTATGTGGTAGGGTAAGGGACTCACTCTAAGTAGGCTACGCCGGATTCCACCGTCTGAGGATGAAGGAAGAGAACAACCAGACTAGCTGCTCGGACGCCTGTCGATAGGCAGATGATGCAGTGAAATAATAATATGTCGACTACACTCGTAGACGCTTAAGTGGCGATATCGTTGGACGTGGGTTCGATTCCCACCGTCTCCACCAAATACATATTTGGTGGTTTTTTATTTGTCTTGTGACCTTAAAGCATAAATCTTCCGTTGGAAGGTTTATGCTTTATTTAGTTTTAGGAAGATTAATGTTGAAATTTTTGTCAAGCACTTATGATCCTCTTCTAGGATTAGTTGGTTTAAGACCTTGATGTTATAGTATTTTATTGTGGAATTTTTATGAATTTGGTATAGGTTTGTGTGTGTAAAAAAAGAGAAAAGTTAAAATAAATGTTGAAAATTGTAATATAACGTCAAATAATCAATTTTTAAATGAAATACTTGTAGTATGCTTTAAAGTATACGTTATATTCCTATATTGTTAAATAATAGGGAGGTGTAGGTGGTTTTAAAATTGTTAGAATAAATATTAAGCGAAGAGGGACGGGTACATTATCAGTATGTGACAGTATTAGAATTGTAAGTGAATTACTTGAAAACGGGTTCAGTAGAGAAGCTAGATCGTGAGGAAAATTGGCTTTTCACTATTATGGATTATTATCGTACATAAATGAAAAGAAGATGAAGAATTTATTTCCTGAGGGATCTTTAGTTTTTGATAAGTAAATGGGTGGCAAAAGTAGCTCGCAGCAGAGATATCAGTTTCCTCCTGTGTGTTCATACATTCGCAATATCATTATTTAAAAAGTGCGTCGAAGGGATAAGGATTGAATTATGTTAAAGAAAATACCAGGATTTAGAACAGGTGCAAAATGGAAGATGATTGTTAGTTTGGTTGGGCATCTATTGATTATGCTTTTGATTATATCCTCCTTTAATGGAGTTACAGTAGGTGATAAGTTGATTAATGGGGCGAGGATGCTGATTTTTATGATCATTCCTTATATGCTCCTCACTAACTTTGGGAATATACGGGAGAGAATCCCATTATTAAAAAAAGAGGGTAGAACGATTGGGAAAATAATCATGGGGACTGCAATCTGGTCACTGGTTATTTTACTATCATTTACAGCGGTTTTTGGGGCAACAGAGGGATTGCTTTCGCCTCAGCAAAAAGCAATCGAGCTTGTGAAAAAGCAACAAAGGGAAATTGAAGCGAGACTGAAAAAGGAAGCTAAAGAACGGGAAGAAGCTCAAAAGCTGGCACAAAGAGAGGCGGAGCGAAAAGCAAAGAAAGAGGCCGAATTACAAGAAAAAATCGCAATGGCGGTTGATAATTCTAAGGGTAATGCAACAAAACTTGAGGAAAAATTAGTTGAGGTGATTGACGAAGAGACTGCCACCGATATAGAGGAGACAGAAACGTCTGCTGTTGAAACTAATACCACAGAAACTGATAAGTCTGAATTAAAAGCAGCCATTTCATCTGCAATTCAGGAAGCCAAAGGGGATCTAGCAGTTTTGCAGGAAAAGCTAAAAAGTTCTCTTACAAAAGAGCCAGAAAAACCGAAATCTAAACAGGAACTGGAGATTGAACAAGCAATTAATGAATCTCAAAATGATGATAATTCTTTAAAAGATAAGTTATTGGAAGTGTTAATAGAAAGAAAGGAAGATTCTGTAGATTTAAAACAAAGAATTGACCTAATGGTCGAAGAGTCTAAGGGGGACTATGCTGCTTTAAAGGAAAAATTAAAAGAAAAAATTCAAGCAAGAAAAGATGAGAAAGCAATAGAGGCAATGGTGGAAGATGCACGTAAGGAAGCAGAACAGCAAGCCGAGATTGAAGCTAATTCTCCTGAGGCTAAAAAGGCCCAATACCAATATGTAGATTATTCAGAATTAACAAGATTGCCTCAAAACTATGAGGGTATGGAGCTCGTAAACTATGGGACTATCCTTACTACGGATTCACTTGGTAAAAATATTATTAGTGTGGTAGAGGTGGCACCGGGTTCTTTAATCATTATGGCTGTTCCAAAAGCAAATTTAGAGATGAATGTCATACCCAACGATTACATTGCCTTTTATGGGAAATTTAATGGTGTTAGTTCTTCGGTATTGAAGTTTGATTTAACCTCAATATTTTCTTATGACACGATTTATTATCAAGAAGCCATGCCTTACTATGATGTACAATATGTTGATATTTTGAGTTGGTAATGATACTTAGTAAGATAAATAAGCAAAACAAAAAATTTCATTGAAGGCTTTAAAGACAAAGTAGCAATCTTATTAGGATTGCTATTTTATTTAAGAAAAATGACAAAAATCCCCTCTACTATCTAAGTTCTAATTTTAGAACTTTAATCCAAAAACTAGTTTGTCAAAGAAGTTAACAGTTATTTTTTCATTTGAAAGAAAATTTTGATAAAATAAGAGAGAATAACTACTTCGAAAAAAAGGAGGATAGTAATTTCGTGCTAGAAGATACTGACAAATTTAGCTAGGAGAGAGAATAATGATAGAACCACAACAAGAACAGTTATCCAAGAAACTAAACAGCAATATTAATCATGTAGTAAATTTGACGAGTGTAAGTAGAAGTTTAAGAACCAAGATGATGTTAGCTGTAGTGGCTAGTTTACTAATTAGTTCCCCAATCTCAACATACATCAATTCTTATATAAAGAAATTTGTGGAAGGTAGCTACGGAGTATATGTTAATACTGCTGTCACTCTATTAGTTGCAACCGTTATCATCACTTTATTTATCCAATTTATTGTAATTAAACCCCTAAGCAAATTGGTGGAAGCTACTAAAAACGCCTCGGAAGGTGATTTAACAGCTTCAGTAGATTACCAGTCACAAGATGAAATTGGGCAGTTAGCAACTGCTTATAATTTAATGCTCCAAAACCTCCGAAATTTAATTCAAAAAACCAACGATACTGCCCTAAAAGTATCTCAATCATCAGAGGAGTTAAAACTAGGTGCAGACCAAAATAATAGTACAATTGAACAAATATCAACATCTGTTCAAGAAGTAGTCAGCGGTGCAGAAAACCAAGCACATAGCGCGACTAATCTAAATCATTCTTCTCAAAATATTGCGAAACAAATGGATCAAACCTACTTATTAATTCAAGAGGTTTCTAAAGCTTCAAACGTAGCCTCAAAGGAAGCGGATGAGGGGATTATGACAGTTAACGGCACCATTAAACAAATGAATTTAGTACAAACCTCGGTTTCTGAAACGTCTATGTTAATCGATGCTCTTGGAGATAAGTCAAGTGAAATCGGACAAATTGTTGAAGTAATTACTCAAATAGCTGATCAAACTAATCTTCTTGCACTAAATGCCGCCATAGAAGCAGCGCGGGCAGGCGAACATGGTAAAGGATTTGCAGTTGTAGCTGATGAAGTTCGTAAGTTAGCAGAGCAATCCGGTCATGCAGCTAAGACTATTCAAAAATTAATTGAAGATATCCAAAAGGAAACAAATAATGCCGTAGATTCTATGAAATCGGGTACTAATATCGTTGAAAAAGGTATTAAAATGGTGCATGAAACAGGTGACTCTTTTAAGGGGATTTTCAAATATATTCAAATAGTTACAGAACAGGCACAAGGAGCTGCAAGCGCCATCGAGACAGCTAATGAGAGTTCAAAAACAATGATCGAAATGATTGAAAACATAGCTAGCATTGCAGACCAAACGAATGGAAGTACACAACATGTTGCTGCTGCCATCGAGGAACAGATTGCAACCATGCAACAAATCGCATCTTCCTCTGTTTTGTTAAATAACCTATCTCATAATCTAAAAGAAGATATTAAAAACTTTAAAATTCAATAGGAACTATAAAAGTCTACAAAAAAGCCCGCTTCTCTGTTAGAAACGGGCTTTTTTGCAGTCAGAATATTTAATAATACAAGTCGGTATTACATCAATGTCAATATTTATGTTATTACTTATCTGATACCTTACTAACTAACACATAAAAGTCAACACGAGTAGTTTTGTCTTTTGGTGCAAATGACCCATCCTTTTTCTTAGCAGAAACATGTTGGTTTAAAACTTTAACATAGCTTTGGTATGATTTAGAGCCTTTAGATAGGTCTTTTACAGAAACTTTTTTACCTGTATCTTTTAGTTTAAATGTTTTTACTAATAGTTTAGCAAGTTTTTCGCGTGAAACAGAGTCGTTAACCCCAAGTTTTCCATCCTTCTTTGCAGTTAACACACCCGCTTCTTTTAATGCAGCAATTTCTTTAGCATACTTGTGTTTAGAAGAAACATCTTTAAATGATTTCAAGCTCTTTGGATCTTTAAGACCTTTTACTTTAGCTAGGACATAAGCAGCTTCACCTAAAGTGATTGATTCTTTTGGTGCAAATGTGCCGTCTTCTTGCTCAACTACTAAACCTTTATCAGCTAATTTCTTTACTTCTTTATAACCTGTAGAACTTTTTGGGAAATCTGTATATTGTTTTTCAACTTCTTGACCAGGAACAAATTCAAGTTTTGCAGCTTTTGCGATTAGTTTTGAAATATCTGTGTTATCTAATACTCCCTCAAAGTCAGAGCTTCCTAAACCTGTAGCAAATACAGGAACCATGTTTGCTGTATGTCCACCAGTAGAGCTTTCTGCACGGACTGTACGATCACTTACACCAACTTTATTGTACTTAGCGATTACACTTCCAATTTCCCAACCAATTTTGTGTGCAGGGTATACTTTTCCTTGATTATCCTTAACATTTTGTAGGAAAGTGGTAGCTTCTTCATCTGTTAACTCAATATGTGCATATGTGCTGAAAACAGATTTAACAGTTTCAAGTGTGTACTCCCCGTTAGCATCTTTTTCAAGTTTACTAGCCATGTATTCAGGAGAAACTTCAATCTTTTTCAAAGCTTCAATGTTCATATTTTCAGTTGCAGAAATACCCATCGTTTCATGGTCTGCTAAAACTACAACTAAAGTATTTTTATCTTTTTTTGCCCAATTTACAATATCTTTAACTGTGTTATCAAATTCAATTGTCTCTTTCCATACTCCTGTAATATCAGCAGCGTGAGCAGCATGGTCAATACGAGCTCCTTCAACCATAAGGAAGAAACCTTTTTTACCTTTTGATAAAACATCAAGTGCTTTAGAAGTCATTTCATTTAATGTTGGTTCTTGAGAATTATTTTCTTCTTTATCTAAATTATAGTTCATGTATGATGGGTGGAATAAACCTAAAAGCTTACCTGTGTTTTCTGCATTTTTTAGTTCGGTTTTATCTTTTGCGATTGCGTAGTTGTCGTTTTTAAATTTAGCTAATAATTCTTCGCTAAATGGTTTAGAACCTCCACCTAAGATTACATCTATTTTATTATCGTAAAATTGTTGAGCAAGTGCATCGCTGCCTGTCCAACGGTTAGGTGCAGAACCACCAAAAGCAGCAGGTGTAGCATCAAAAACAGTGTTTGTAGAAATAATACCTACTTTTTTACCGTTAGCTTGGAATAAGTCTAAAATACTATCAACTTCTTTACCTTCTGGATCAGAGCCAATTACCTCGTTGTTTGTCTTTTGTCCAGTTGCAATAGCAGTTCCAGCTGCACCAGAGTCAGTAACCATATTGTTAGCTGAATATGTACGCATTAAAGCAACGTTTTCAAGCTTTTCCATGTTAAGGACGCCTGTTTTTCCATATTCTAATTGTCGAGCAACTTCCATTTGCCCTAATCCCATACCGTCTCCAACCATTACGATAATGTTTTTAGGTGCTTTCTCTTTTAGTTGAGTGCTTTGATTAGCAGCATCTGCTTGAATATTGTTAAAAAGTGCAAAGCCGCCTAAGCCCCCAAGCGCAACACTTGCTGCTATGGTTACATTTAATACTTTGGACCTTAAAGTCATTTTAGTTCCCCCTGTTGTTTTTTGAGAATATTTAGAGTTGTAAACCTATTTAAATTTATTGGGTTTGTCGGATATTGTCAATTGTTTTTTTATATATTCATAGTGTAAAAACTTAAAAAGTAAAAATAAGATATTTTAATATAATAATAGGTTCAATAATTTTTAATTAAACACTAAATTAATGATAGTTTAGTTTTTTTCTATTTAATGAAGTTACTCCTTTGCAATTTAAGTAATATAATGTTATATTACAAATTGACCAAATCACTCATTTAGTCAATTTGTAAAGAGGTGGAACTTATGTCAGTTGACCGAAGGCAGTTAATTGTGGAGGCAGCGACCAAGTCTTTTTCGTTGTTTGGGTATAAGGCAACGACGATGGATCAGGTAGCTAAGACAGCTAATGTTGGAAAAGGAACGATTTATACTTTTTTCAAGAATAAAGAAGAGTTATTCGATGAGATTATTTCAAAGCTCATATTAGAAATGAAGGTTGCAGCGGACGAAGCGATTGATGAGAATGCTCCTTTTATTGAAAATGTCCACCGAGCGATTTACCGCTTGTTAGAATTTCGCAAAGAACATCAGCTTACGATTAAGTTATTTCAAGAAAAGAAAGAAATGGGTACTCCGGAAGTTTTGGATGTAGTAGAAAAAGTGGAGAACACGATACTAACCTTTATAAAAGGCAAAGTACAGCAAGCCATTGAAAAAGGTGAGATAGAGAATTGTAATCCAGAGCTAACCGCGTTTATTATGCTCAAGTTATATATATCATTGATTTTTGATTGGGAAAAGAATCATGAACCATTAGAAAAAAATGAAATTGCTGAGCTATTCGAGCGATACTTATTTAAAGGATTATCTAATTAAAGGTGATCCTATCACTTTGGATAAAAATGACCAGATGAGTAAATTGGTCATAAATTTTGCGGTAGCCACTTCTATAACTATCTGAAAGTAAACAATAAAGGTTTTCCAGTAAGGTTTTTATTTTGGTTAAAATTGACCAATTGAACAAAATGGTCACATTTTTTATAAAAAGTGTTAATTAGGAGGTTTATATATATGGGACGTTCACTCATAGGTGAATTAAAAGCAATCTTATCAAACCGAAAATTATTAATCCCTACAATCGCAGTACTATTTATTCCAGTACTGTATTCAGGTATGTTTCTTTGGGCATTTTGGGATCCATACGATCATTTAAGTGACTTGCCTGTTGCCGTCGTAAACAGTGATTCAGGAGCAGATTTTGAGGGAACTGAATTAAATATAGGGGAAGAGCTGGTTAAGAAGCTCGGAGAAAGTGATGATTTTAAGTTCAGTATAATAGATCGTGATAAGGCATATTCAGACTTAGAAAAACAGAAGTACTATATGGTTGTCGAGATACCTGAAAACTTCTCTGAAAATGCAACCACTTTATTAGATGAAAAACCAAAGAAAATGGAACTAATGTATGTTCCTAATGAAGGCTTTAACTTTTTATCAGGTCAAATTGGGAATACAGCTATGTTGAAAATACAAGCATCTATCCAAGAAAATGTGACCAAAACCTACACAGAAGCTATATTTAAAAAGGTAGAAGAAATGGCTGATGGTTTTACTCAAGCAAGTGATGGTGCAGGGAAATTAAACGATGGTGCCATTATGCTTTCTGAAGGAACAGAGCAAATAAAAGAAAATCTAGCCCTTTTAGCGGAGAAGTCAGTTGAATTTAAGCAAGGTGTTGAGACTGCAAGTGATGGTTCCAATCAATTAGCAGCAGGTGCTACAGAGTTGTCATCAGGTTTAGAGCAACTAAAGAAAGGCCATGACCAGCTACTACAAGGATCAATCGCTGCGAATAGCGGAACAAACCAATTATCAGAAGGCTTTGGTCAAGTAAATAGTGGGTTAAAAACCATTGATTCTAAAATGGAAGAGTTAATGAAGGGAACAGAACAAATCAGTTCCGGTTTAGAACAATTTAATCAAAAAGTTCCTGAGTTAGAAAAAGGATCAAAGGATTTAGCAAACGGAGCAGTGGCTTTAGATAG
Organism: Robertmurraya mangrovi; assembly: GCF_034427655.1. Taxonomy (NCBI): domain Bacteria; kingdom Bacillati; phylum Bacillota; class Bacilli; order Caryophanales; family Bacillaceae; genus Robertmurraya; species Robertmurraya mangrovi. The sequence goes on along the minus strand of NZ_JAXOFX010000005.1, from coordinate 209,909 downwards.
TGGAATTAAGCAGTTTGAACAGGAGTTAACAGCTCAGCTAGAAAAAGCTTCAAAGCAGCAATTTGAACAATTACTTCCATATTTACAGCAAAGCATGACTCCAGAGCAGCTGGCTGGATTAAAACAACAAATGGAACAACAGCAAGTGATGATGCAAAAACAAATCTCTGGTGGGTTTGACCAATTAAAAACCGGAAGCTCCCAGCTTGTAGCAGGTGCTGGCCAATTAGAGAGTTCATTAACTACTCAAGTGGGTCCTAATGTTTCTAAATTAAATGAAGGAGTAAAACAAATCTCTGCTGGTCAGAAACAATTAGGCGACGGTGTTCATCAGCTTGTTCAAGGTTCCGTAGACTTAAATGATGGAATCAATAAATTAGAAGCAGGACAATCAGAACTTTTAGCTGGAACAAAAGTATTCAACGAGAAGCTTCAAGCTGCTGCTGCAGGTTCAGAAAAAATCGTTAGTGGAACATCATCGTTAACGTACGGGCTTTCACAATTAGTGGATGGTTCAGAAAAAATTAGTGAAGGTACGGTAAAATTGGCAGATGGTTCAAAAGAATTATCATCAGGAACTAATAAGTTAGCTGATGGAACGGAGGAGCTTTCTAAAAAATTAGGAGATGCCTCTGAAAAAACAAGTTCGGTTAAGGCAGAAGACGACAACTTTGACATGATGGCAAGTCCTGTAAAGGTTGACCAAAAAGGAGTGAACAAGGTTCCAAACTATGGAACAGGATTTACACCGTACTTCTTATCATTAGGATTGTTTGTCGGAGCTTTACTGATTTCAATTGTGTATCCACTAGTAGAGCCAGCGATAAAACCAGAGAGTGGTTTATCTTGGTTTACAAGTAAGTTAACGATTCTATTTGGTGTAGGAATCATTCAGGCATTAGTAGCGGTATCTATCATTTTGTTTGGATTAGGACTTGAAGTACAAAATCTACCTTTGTTTATTATGACAACGATTATTACAAGTTTAACTTTTATGACCCTAATCCAAATGCTTGTTTCCATCTTAGGGGACCCAGGTAGATTTGTTGCGATCATTGTTCTTATTCTACAATTAACAACAAGTGCAGGAACTTTCCCACTTGAATTAATTCCAAGTGCCCTGCAACCAATCAGTGCATTTCTACCAATGACGTATTCCGTTTCAGCGTTTAAAGCGGTAATTTCTTCAGGTGATTACTCATTCATGTGGAATAACCTCTTTATTTTACTTGGTTATACCATCACGTTTGCAATCATTACCATGATCTTCTTTACTGGATTATTTAAAAAGAAATTTAGTTATACAGCGGAATAATATACTTGTAAGGCTACCTTAATTATTAAAAAATTAGGTAGCCTTTTTTAAGGAGAAAAAGAAGGAATAACAGGGGTTTTTAAAGAACAAGTATTACTTTAAGAGATGTTAACTTGGAGGTACATATGAATCAAAGAAATATACAGAAGAAGATTACAAGCCAATTATTTCTGTCCTGAATGATTGGTGGGGAGGCAGAAATATGTCTGATATGCTTCCGAAGCTCTTTTTTAAACATTTTACCAATACTAGTTTTATTATAGAAAAAGAGAATGAGATTGTTGGCTTCATCATTGGATTTTGCTCACAATCAATACAAAATGAAGCTTATATTCATTTTGTTGGGGTACATCCTGGCTTTAGAAAAGACGGTATTGCAAGAAAGCTTTATGAAGCATTTTTTGAAGTAGTGAAGGGGATGGGTGTAAATAAGGTAAGCTGTGTGACCTCTCCAATTAATAAAACATCCATTGCCTACCATACTAAAATGGGTTTTATTTGCCAACGAGGTGATATAGAAGTAGATGGCATCCCGGTTCACGTAGACTACGATGGACAGGGTGGAGACCGTGTTGTTTTTATGAAAGAGATTTAAATAGAAAGAGGAGCACAAATAGCTCCTCCCCAATTTTTATTTAGCTTCAACAATAGTCTTAAAAATCTCTAAAGCATTTGCAGCCTTTGGAAATCCAGCATAGCCAGCACAATGAATAATGATTTCAATAATTTCTTCTTTTGTTAATCCGGCATGTAAGCCAGCTTTGAAGTGGAAAGTGAGTTGTCTTTCTCCGGCTCCTTGGCTAATTAAAGAGGTTAAAGTAATAATAGAACGCTGTTTGACATCGAATGTCTCTCTACCGTATATCTCACCAAAACCAAACTCTATAATCATTTTTCCAAAATCAGGTGCAAAGGACATGATATTTTCAATCACATGATCACTTTCACCGCCTGTTAATTTCTCTAACATCTCGGTTCCTTTTTCAAAACGTTCACTCTTCATAGTTAGCTCCTTTATCCTCTTTTCAAAGTTGGAGGAATTTCTTCAGGATCTACCATAATTTCTATTACGGTTGGTCCCGAGTTTTGTAAGCCAATAGCAATGGCTTCTTGTATTTCAACTAAAGTTTGACACTTGTACGAATCGGCTCCTAGGGCTTGCGCAAATAATTGAATATCTACGGGAGCTTCATAAACCGTTCCAGTTGAACGACCGATATTATATCTCATTCCTTTGTCAACCATATCCAGTCTACCATTATTAAAAATGACAAATATCACTGGGATAGAGTGGCAGACGGCCGTAGAGATTTCAGTCCCGTGCATTAATGTACATCCATCACCAGAGAGACAAACAACGGTCTGATTTGGATTGGCTAGTTTTGCTCCAATGGAGTAACCTATGGCATTCCCCATTGTTCCAAATACATCGTCAAAAAGAAAGGTTCCTTCTTCTAAAATGGTGAAGTGTCGGATAGCATAAAAGGAATGACTTCCATCATCACCAAAGACCATTGTGTCATTTGGTAACTCATTTCTAAGCACTTTAACAGCGTCAACAGCTGAAATATAGCGATCAGAAGATGGTTCCAATATTTGAGTATCGAAACCATGTGTAAAGCTAGTAATCTCTCTATTTTGTGTGCCTCTAATTAAAATTTGTTTAAGATTTTCCTTTGCATCTCCTATAACAGGAAGGGTTGGAATAGGTATGGATTTGCCAACAAAGGTAGGCTCGATATCAAATTGGATTACTTGTTCTGGATAGTAATCCGATGTAAAGCCAGCAAGGGTCATATCGGATAATTTAGTACCCACTACGATTAAGAGATCCACTCCAAGCTGTAAATAATGTGAAGCTTCTTCGGTTCCTCCTAATCCGAAGGGACCCAAGTAAGTAGGATGGTCCGAACGTATACTACCTTTTCCTCCAGGCGTAGTGATGATAGGAATATTGTACTTAAGGGATAAATCTTTAATTTCTTCATAGCATTCAGAAAGATGTGCCCCTTTGCCCACAAAGAGAAGAGGGGACTTTGCTTGTTCGATCAAGTTTACAGCACGATCAAGTTCAGAAGATATGTATTTATAATCGTGCGGCAAATCTAATGAAAATTCTTCTATTTCTTCTCTTAAAATATCGGCTGGAATAGATAAGTGTACAGGTCCCTTTCTGCCGACTAGTGCTTTTTCTAATGCGTGTCTAAAGTACATCTCAAACAACTCCGCACGTTCCACTCTTGTACTAAATAATGTGACCGATTCAAACATTTTCACTAAATCCGTTCCAAAGTAACTAGAGTCCTGTCCCATGGCTTTACCTGTTTCCTTCATACTAGGATGACCTGTAATAAACAATACAGGCTGATGAAAGGCTAAAGCTTGTCCAGCAGATGTTAATAGATTGGTTCCACCCGGTCCTGAGGTCCCGATAGCAACACCAAGAGTATTATTTTTAAATGCATATCCACTTGCCATAAAGCCTGCACCTGATTCATGTCTGGCTAATAGAAAAGGAATATCCTGTTTTTCCATTTCTAGAATGAGAGGGACAACGGCTTTGCCTGGAATCCCAAAGGAGTACTGTACTCCAAACTTTCTTAAATGTTCAACTAGTATGGTCGCTACTGTCTTTTTCATAATGATTGTCCTTTAGTTAAGAATCTATTTTCAATTTCAACTGAGGGAAGTGGTTTACTATAATAGAAACCTTGTGCTTGGTTACAATTCAATCTTGAAAGGTAAGCAGCTTGATCTTGCGTTTCTACACCCTCAGCTAATACTTCTAGTTTAAGACCATGTGCCATTGAAATAATGGTACTAACGATTTTTGCATCGTTTTCATTATTCATAATGTCTTTTACGAATGTACGGTCAATTTTAAGTCTATGGATGGAGAAATTCTTTAAGTAGTTCAATGAACTATAACCTGTTCCAAAGTCATCAATGGCAATCTTTACACCAAGCTTATTCAGCTTATCTAATGTAATGATGGCTCTTTCAACATCCATGGTCATTGATTCTGTAATTTCAATTTCTAAAAATTGAGGTTCTAAATCTACTTCTGTCAAGATTCTCTCAATCGTATCCACTAAATTTTGTTTAATAAATTGTTGTGGAGACAAATTGACAGATACTCTAAATGGCTCTACACCTTTGTTCAGCCAGGACTTTAACTGTTTACAGGCTGTTTCAATGACCCATTCTCCCATCAATACGGCGAGACCCATTTCCTCAACAAGTGGAATGAAGTCTTGAGGTGAAATCATTCCTAAATGAGGGTGATTCCAGCGTATAAGAGCTTCAGCACCTACCATATTTCCTGTCTTTAAGTCAATTTGTGGCTGATAATGCAGCTCAAACTGATTATTTTGAATAGCTGTTCTGATTTGATTCTCTAATGTTAGCTTTTCAAAGAATCTTTCTTTCATATTCGAGTGATAAATCATGTAAGTGTTTTTCCCCTGATCTTTAGCACGGTACATGGCTGTATCAGCTTGACTAAATAAAGTATCAATATCATGACCGTCGTGAGGGTAAAATGAAATTCCGATACTTGTACTTACATGAAACTCAATATCTTTTATCGTGAAAGGGTCTTTAAATAATTCAATCAGACTTTTACCTAAATCGTTAACCTCTTGTTGATGATGAACATTTGTGAGAATAATGGTAAACTCATCTCCACCCATTCTAAAGAGGGAGGCTTTATGATTAAGGTGATTCTTAATTTTGTTTGCCACTTCAATGAGCAGTAAATCACCCTTATCATGGCCTAGAGTATCATTAATCAATTTAAAACGATCTAAATCTAATACAAATAAAGCCAGCATGCTTTTATTGCGTATCGCTTCTTCTAATTCTTTTGTTAAGCGTTGTTGAAATGCACGTCGATTAGGTAGACCTGTTAAATCATCATGGTACGCAAGATAATTTATTTTTTCTTCAGCCTCGTAACGTTCAGTTATATCTTTAAATTTTCCAAAGGCACCAATAAGCTCGCCCCGCTCATCATAGATAGGCATTCCATCAAATAAACACATTGTCTTTTTACTAGTAATTTTATTGATGATAGGAAGGTCAATATCTGAAAAGAACTGGTTTGAATCGAGAACCTCTTTTAGGCATTTCCCTATTGGTTTAATGTCCTCAACCGGTCTGCCTAACGTACTTTCTTTAGACATGCCAGTAAGTTTTTCTGCAAATTTGCTAAACTCTTTAATATATCCTTGTTTATCTGTCATAATAAAGCCAGTACCAGTTGAATCAGACATAATTTGATTAAAGATGTTTAACTCCCTATTTTGATGACGAGTAATCAGTTCTCTTTCAATGGAATCAACTACAGTAGTTAACATCGTCAGCAGAAGAGGACTACTGTATTCAATTAATGTCATGATGGAAATGGTTCCTGTTTTTTCGGTATGGCTGACACAATTAATAGGAACAGTATAGCAAGCAGATTGATGTAAGAAGTGGTGATAGTGCTGATCACCTAATAATTGAACCGGTTGTTTCTTCTCAAGAGCCAAGTTAATGGCATTTGTACCATTATGAGATTCTCTAAAAATAACGCCAGGTTTAAAACCTAATTGTTCAATCATTTTCTTAATCGTTAAATCACCTTGAACTTCCAATATGGTTCCTTGGTCATCTGAGACTACAAATAAAATCGGTGTGCCTTGCAGCATATCAAAAAACTTTAAGACGAAAAAATTTACTACCTCTAGTATTTCCGAGTATTCACTTTGAACTTCTTTTAGTGTATCTTCATCTATAAAAAGAGGACTAGGGATATCAGTAGGATTTAATCCTAATTCCCTACACTTTTGTTTTGATTCTAAAATAATGATTGTATTGTCTAATTTTGCTAAACCACTCATAAAGTAACTCCATTCAAGGTTGTAATAATTTTCATTTTATCAAAAAAAATAATTATATTAGTCTAGTTTTTTATAGGATTTCACTTAAATGAGTCCTTAGTGCTACTGGTGTTTCAAGTTTCTACATGAAATTAGTGAATAATTACCTATAATATTTTTATTTTATTGAAATATGTTTTCTGTCTAAAGATAGATTCAATTGTAAGGAGGGATAGAGTGACCAAATTTGTAGAAGTGAAAGATTTGATTATTGGAAAAGGAACTCCGAAAATTTGTGTTCCTTTAGTAGGTTCGACCATTTCTGAAATATTAGAAGAAGCCACAAGCATCAATGAGTTCAAACCTGATTTAGTTGAATGGAGGGCAGATTTTTTCCATCAAGTCGAAGATATCGCAAAAGTGAAAGAAGCTTTGAATCAGATGAGAGAAGTTCTCATTGGTTTACCTCTAGTTTTCACCTTCAGAAGTGCGAGGGAAGGTGGAGAAAGGGAGATAAGTCCTTCATACTATGTTGAGTTAAATGAGTCCATCATTGAAACGGGAATGGTTGATCTTATTGATGTGGAACTATTTAACGATGAAAGGATAGTTAAAAACTTAATTAGCCTTGCTCATGCTAACAATCTATATGTTATTCTCTCTAACCATGATTTTAAACAAACTCCGTCAAAGGAGGAAATCATCTCGAGGTTAAAAAGAGCTCAAGCACTTGGTGGAGATTTACCGAAAATCGCCGTAATGCCACAAACGAAAGCTGACGTGTTGACCTTGCTTGATGCAACACTCACCATGAATGAACAATACGCTGATCGTCCTATCATCACCATGTCAATGGCTGCAAAAGGCGTCATTAGTAGACTAGCGGGGGAAATATTTGGTTCTGCTGTTACATTTGGGACAGTTGGACGTTTATCTGCACCTGGGCAGGTAGATATTGCTGAGCTTAGGAATGTGTTGTCTCTAATACATAAAAATTCGTAATGAGCAAAAAAAGAGTGTTCAGCTCAATTTAATGCTGAACACTTTCAACTTAATTTTCTTCGCCACCAATCAGCTGTAAAAACTGTCTAGTTCGTTCTTCTTTCGGCGAACCGAAGATTTGCTCAGGTGGACCTTGCTCAATGATTTTTCCGTTATCCATAAAGATGACTTCATCAGCAACCTCTTTAGCAAAGCGCATTTCATGGGTAACAACAACCATCGTCATTCCTTCGTTTGCCAGGTCACGCATGACTTTTAGGACTTCACCGACCACTTCAGGATCAAGAGCAGAAGTTGGCTCATCAAAGAGCATCACTTCTGGTTCTAATGCTAAAGCTCTCGCGATTCCTACACGTTGCTGTTGTCCTCCTGAGAGCTGAAAAGGATAGTAATCCTCCTTGTCACCGAGACCAACTTTATCTAACAAGATTTTAGCTTTCTTCTGTGCTTCTTGTTTTGCTTTTCTTTTTACCGTCACAGGGCCTTCCATTACATTTTGAAGAGCTGTTAAGTGAGGGAAAAGGTTATAGCTTTGAAAAACCATTCCAGTTCTACTTCTAAGTTGGATAATATGCTTATTGTTTAGCTTTTCATTAAAGTTTAAATGGATATCACCAATGGTTATTTCACCTTGTGTAGGTCTTTCTAATACATTTAGACAGCGCAAGAAGGTGGTTTTACCAGAACCAGAAGGACCAATAACGACCACCACTTTACCTGTCTCCACTTGTAAATCAATTCCTCTTAAAACATGAAGATCTCCGAATGATTTGTGCAAATCTTTTATTTGAATCATATTTTTTTCACCTACTTTGCGACATAACGATCAAATCGTTGTTCCAATTTTCCTTGGAGAAAGGATAGGAAGGTTGAAATGACCCAATAGATTATAGCTACTTCAATGTATAAAAGGAGAGGCTCATAGGTAGCCGCTACAATTTCTTGTGCTTTACGAAACATTTCTGGAACTAAAATAACAGCTGCAAGTGAAGTGTCTTTCACTAAGGAGATGAAAGAGTTTGCTAATGGTGGAACAGACACTCTTGCTGCTTGGGGAATGATGACACGTACTAAAGCTTGTCGATAGGTCATACCCATCGAATACGCTGCTTCCCATTGTCCTTTTGGAACAGACAAAATAGCCGCTCGGATGACTTCTGATCCATATGCCCCTACGCTTAAAGAAAATCCGATTACAGCAGACGGAAATGGATCAAGGGTAACTCCGATTTTAGGCAAACCGAAAAAGATAATAAATAATTGAACAAGTAATGGAGTTCCTCGAATAATAGATACGTAAATTCGAGCAATCCAGTTCAATGGTTTAATCGTAGATGTCCGTGCTAAAGCTGTAAAAATGGCTAACACAAGTCCGATGGCGAAAGAGATAAGAGATAAAGATATCGTAAACGTAAAGGCTCCTTTCAGCAAAGGCAGAAAGGAGCTTGTTGCGATATCAACTAACCTGTTGGTCTGTGGATCAGCAAAGAAATTAGTTGAGAACATTTTCGCCAAACCATTTTTTAGAGATTTCTTCGTAAGTACCATCATCAATGATATCTTGAAGAGCCTTATTAACAGCATCTACTAATTCAGTGTTACTTTTACGGAACATAAAGCCACTGCGTGAAGCATCCTCATGCTCAGCGACAATTTTAATAGGTGTGTCAGGCTTCTGTTTTAAAAGGTCTAATACAGATAATTTATCATTAATTGTAACATCTGCACGCTTAGAGTTAATTAAATCAATTGCTTGGTTAAAGCCTTCCACACCAACAATCTCAGCACCATTATCTTTTGCGATAGTACTATAGTTACTTGTTAAAGATTGTGCAGATTTTAAACCTTTAATGTCTTCGAAACCTTTTACTGCATCATTGTCCTTATGGGCAATAAGTACAGCTGGAGAGCTAATATAGTGGTTTGAGAAATCATATTTTTCTTGACGATCAGGACGGATTCCCACTTGGTTTGCAATCATATCAAAACGTTCTGAATCTAAACCAGCAAACATAGCATCCCATTGTGTTTCCATAAATTCAGGCTCCACACCTAAACGTTTAGCTACTTCAGTTGCAAGTTCTACGTCAAATCCTGTTAATTTACCACTTTCATCATGGAAAGTGAATGGTGCGTATGTTCCTTCCGTACCGATTCGTAATTTACCTTCAGCTTTTACTTTATCAAGTAAGTTCTGTTCTTCTTTAGAGCCTGTTTCTTTATTTTCAGCCTGTTCTTTATCTGTATTTCCACAAGCAGAAATGATTAAGCTTAAGAAAATAATGGAAAAAATACCTAGTAATCTTTTCATTTTTAAACCCCCAGTAATCTTATTGGAATTAATACTTTTTTACTTTAATGAATTTTACTAATAGAGTCAATAAATAAATACGAGAAGGCTTAGTTTATTTTTCTTCATAAACGGCTTCTTATACTGCAATATAATTTTTTTACACAAAAAAACTGTAGCCTAAGAAGCTACAGTTACATAAGATTGGCTCGGTAATTATATTAATCTTTATTTATTCTGGGATAGCAATTTGAAAAGTAACTTTTTCTTCTTTATTAAAGACAGTAATTTGACCGAGATAATGTTCAACGATGTTCTTAACGGATGCAAGACCCGTTCCTTGATGATGTTCCTTTGTTGAATAACCTAGAGTAAACATGTTCTCAGCTTGGTCATCACTTAATGGAGGGCCATTATTTATAACTGAGAGAATATGAATGTTTAACTTTTTGGTGTAAATAATTTCAATTGTTTTTGGATTAGTTTGAACATCCTCTAATTCTTCAATAGCATTATCGATCAGGTTACCTAGTAGTCGCACCATATCGTAGCTCATCATTTGAGGGAAGAGAATGGCTTCGTTACTAGTAACTAGTATATCAATCCCTTGTTGAGCGGCATGTGTAGTTTTTGCTTGGAGTAAAGCATTTACAATCGGTTGTTGAAAGGGGAAAGTACGTGATTGAATTTTTCCAACAGCCGTATGTATACTCTCCATGTATAGTTTTGCTTCCTCATATTTGTCATCTTCTAATAAACCTTGCAACACCTCTACATGATTATGAAAGTCATGAGAATGACTCCGCATTTGAAAGGACATTTTCTCTATTTGTTCTATTAACGGTTGTTCGGCCGCTTGAATGTGTATTTGAAGATCTTCATCATGTTTTTTATCAATAACTATAATCGCAATGACTAATAAAATAACAAACAAGGTACTTGCTAGAATAACCATGGTGTTCCTCCATTAGTTGATCTGGTCTATTAAAATCGGTAATTTCTCTCTATTTAATAATGCGTACTCTTCTAATTTGTGAAATTTAATTTTGTAGGATTCTGGGGTGAATTGGGTGACTTCTTTAATCCAGCTTAAGTTAACTATATAGCTATTGTGACTTCTTAAAAACGAGTGGGGCTCAAGGATTTCAAACAGCTCCTTCATCGTCTGGTTCGTTAAGTATGTTGAAGTAAAATATTTTGATCCCTCATTATAGAGAGTGATGATTGCCGTTTTTTTCCCTTCTTTACGAATTAAAACGATCGTTGGAATATCTAAGAAAACGAAACCATCCTCTTTTTTAACAAACAGCTTGTTAATGGTGGAGGGCTGTACTCTATTTTTTACTTCAATCTTTTCATTTGAAAGTCTTTTCTTCATCTTTTCTAGCGATTTTTTTAATTGACTACTTTGTATTGGTTTTAAAAGATAATCAACAGCCTCAACTTGATAACTTTCTACTGCGTATTGAGCATGGCCAGACACAAAGATAAAGGGGATGTCTTGTTGTTTTTCACGGAGGATTTGCGCAATTTGTATACCATCAGAATCAGGTAAATCTATGTCGCTAATAATAAAATCAGGTTTTAATGATAGATAAATAGAGTAAAATTCTTTAGCTGATGAAGCTTGTCCAATCACTTCTATTTGTGTGTCTTCCTCAATCATTTTCTTCATTCTCTTCATAATAACATTATCATCTTCTATTAAAATTACTTTCCATTTACTCATATATTTAAATACCACTTCCTATTAAAACTAATATATTCAATATTATTATAGTTCTTTTGTAATAGCTTGATTGTACCACGAATTTCCCTTTTTAGAAGTATAATTGTCGATTATTAATGGATGAATTCCGAAAATGAGAGGATGAATAACATAAATGGGCAAAAAAATAACCAATCATTTGTAAATTACTCTTTGTGTGGGAATTAACCCTATTATAGGGGAGTTTAGCCTGTATGTATTGTAGGCTAGAAAATATCATCTTATGATGTAATTTATAAAACGAAGATCCATAGTTAATAGTTCATTTGATAGAAAAATAGTATACAACCTTTAAGGAGAGTTAAAACAAGATGAAAATACAGAAAGTATCAAAATTTGTTAAAACATTTCGATTTAAAATGCTCCTATTAATGCTCTTATGTATCACGATACCGAGTTCTACCATTGGGATATTTGCTTATTATTACTCAAAGGATGTACTAATTGAGGGCGGTAAAGAAGACTTGGCTCGTACCGGAAACATGGCTAAAGGATTTCTAGATTCTCTAGCAAAACAGGTAGATGAAGGAACCTTAACGAAGGATCAAGCCATTCAAAAAGCAAAAGATACTTTATTAGGGCCAGTTGGTGCAGATGGACTACATGACACCTCACAATCCCAGTTCCGATTTGGAGAAGGAACTGTAGTTGGACAAGCTATTAATACATCCGATTTTAGTTGGAAATTCTTGTGGAATAAGGACAGCAAAATGGTCACTGAGGATTTACTTCCAGGCTTTCCGCTTATCAGTAGAGAAGACTTTGAAAAATCCGAATGGCCAAGCGATGGGTTTAAAGAATACGCTAAAATGGTTTTTGAAGAAAATGATTTTTGGAGTCATGCAGGAAAATTAGATAAAGAATTAGTTGTTGATATGTTAAGTGATAGCGATAAAGAAAATGATTTTCAATATAACTACAATACCTTACCAGGTGTAGCTAACGATAATTACAGTGACCCCTCTCTTCTATATAAAACGGTTCTAAATATGCAAAAAGTAGATTCATGGAGTAACAATGAAAAATTATTGGGTGCTGGTGTGGATCTCGTTATATCCAGTGAATCCTTTTACCATGAGTTTTATGGACCGGTAAATAAAATGGCATCAGTTATTGCCCTAATCGTATCGATTACAACAGCTTTTGGACTAATTTCTGCCTATATCATCCTACGCAGAAGTGCAACAGCTCTTTCGATTGTGGGAGATGCTATTAACCGATTTGGACGAGGAGATTTAACTACAGTTGTTAAAGTAAAGGGTAAGGATGAATTTGCTAAATTGGCTAAAGACTTAAACACAGCCAATGGGATGATGAGTGGAATGCTAAAGGATGTACAAAAAGTTACCAATGAGGTCACACATCTGTCTCAGCATTTAAATGAAGGCTCTGATCAAACAGGGAAAGCAGCAGAACAAATAGCAACGACTGTTACTAGAATGGCAGAAGATGTTGTCGGGATGAAAGATACGGTTGAGTCCACGACAGATATTATAAAAGAATTACAGTCAGAAATAGAAAGTGTAACTTCTAAGTTAGAAGCTGCTTCATTTTCTGTAGAAAATGCTTTAGAGAGCGCTAACTCAGGAAAAGAGACGAGCGCTAAGATACAATGTGAAATGGCACGTGTAAACGATACGGTGCAACATTCCTCTAATGTCGTACTAGAATTAGGCAGTAGAGTAGAAAAAATTGGTGAAATTACTCAATTGATCACTCAAATCGCCAGTCAGACGAATTTATTAGCTCTAAACGCAGCCATTGAAGCGGCAAGAGCTGGAGAGCATGGGAAAGGTTTTGCGGTAGTGGCTGAAGAAGTTCGGAAACTGGCAGAAGCCACTAGTAAAGCAGGAGAAGAAATTATTTCTATGCTCGATGAAATCCAGACGAGAACTGGCCAAGCAGTAACGGTGATTCAAAATGGGGCTTCTTCCTTTGGGGAAGTTGGGGTAATGATGAATTCTAGTCTTTCCTCCTACGATGACATTACAAAGTCAGTAGAATTAATATACGAGCAAATAAAAGGTATTTACGAAGCATCCTCAAGTATCAATCAACAGGCGGATATAGCTTATAAGAAAATTCAAAATGTAAATGATATAAGCGGAGAAATGACTGACGGAATGGGAATGATAGCTGCATCCTCGGAGGAACAAGTGGCGACTCTTGAAGAAAATATTGCCTCAGCAACAAACGTCAGCGAATTGGTAGAGGATTTAAAAAACAAAGTATCACAATTTAAGGTTCACTAAAATTATGATTAATGCTCCTCATGCAATGATTGAGGAGCTAATTTTTACAAGAGGATGAAGAACTTTTGTAAGGGGCGAGGAAAGATGGAAAAAGTATCTACGCCTAGATTGAAAGAAACGATTGAAGAAATAACAAATATTAAACATTCGCCATATGTATTATACTTTCAACCGCAGATTTGTTTAAATTCACAAGAAATTATAGGCTTAGAGGTATTATTAAGGAAAAGAAATCATTACAACCAAATTATTAATCCTAATGAGTTTATCCCTGAATTAGAAAGAACAAAGGAAATTATAACAGTGGGGAAATGGATTATTCAAAATTCGGTTTTACAGTTAGCTAAATGGCAACAGAGTGGATACAAAGGAATGTTATCTATTAATATCTCTGTTGTCCAACTAACAGATGAATCTCTTATTCCTTTTATTAAGGAAGTGTTAGAACTTTATCAAGTTCAACCAAGTCAAATTGAGTTTGAGTTAACAGAAAGTTTTCCTGTCGAAAATGGCCAACTGCTCATTATGCTTGATTGGTTAAAACAAATTGGGTTTAGATTAGCTCTTGATGACTTTGGAACAGGCTTTTCTTCATTAAGCTATTTGGAAAGTTACCTATTGATACATTAAAAGTGGATCGAGTTTTTATTTCGAAAATTATTCATTCAACACAAAAAGTCCCTGTTTTAGATGCCATTATCAACTTGGCTTCAGAACTAAGATTACAGGTGGTAGCTGAAGGGGTAGAGCATTTAGAGCAGTTAATCTATTTATTAAAAAAACAATGTAATAGAGTACAAGGTTTTTACTTTTTTAAACCGATGCCAGCAGATGAATTAGAACGAATCTTATCTAAAAAATAGATGAGGGGGATTTATATGGGTAAATCAATATGGAGAGAAATCGAACAAAAAAGACTCGAAATGATTTCTGTAGGATTAACGAAAGGTTTTACAGATAGAATGACTGTTGAAATCAGTCAAGAACTCGACCGGTTGCTTAATAAAATCTCTCATAGTGCAAGCTCTTTTGAAAAGAATTACTATTACACAAACAAAATATAAAAGAATATACTTGGCTTGATAAAAAAGCGATTTTCTTTAATAGAGAATGGCTTTTTTATTTTGACTTATTTATTGACAACCACAAAGTAATTGATTAAATTAAAATAGTTAAATTGTTTAACTATTAAATTGATGAATTATTAAACAACAAAACAGTTAATATGTAGAATAATTAGTCTGCGAGGTGAATAGATAAATATGTCTAATCAGGATATTGGAAGCTTAGTGAACCGGTACATAGCGGTTTCCTTTTCTGTAACGAAAAAGGCTGAGGCTTTAATTAAAGGCACCATTGAAAGTGATGAACTAACGTGCGATCAGCACTATATGCTCCGTTATATTAATAATAAGGGCTCTTGTACTTCTACAGAGCTGGCCGAGGCTTTTGAGGTGAAAAAAAGTGCGATAACGGCCATTATTAACCGTTTATACGATAAGGGGCTTATTGTGCGTACAAGAGATGATAATGACCGAAGAGTGGTTTACTTAACCTTAACTGATCAGGGAAAAGGATTATTTGACGAAACAGAAGATAAAGTTCATAAGCTAGTTGAATCCTTTATTGAGCGATTTGATGAGCAGGAAATTAAGCAATTTATTGAAACATATGAAAAGCTTAATCAAGTTTTGATTGAAGCAAAAGACAATATGGAGGAATAACAGTGAATTTCATTATACAAAGAAAATGGCTTGTTATGATTGCATGGATTGCTATTGTCGTGGGATTGTTCGTAGCAGCTCCGAATATGGCAGAGCTTGTTCGAGAAAAAGGGCAAATCAACGTACCAGAAGGATATTCATCTAGATTAGCATCGGAAATTATGGATGAAGTGCAAAAAGATGAAGGGAAGGGAGACGGAACCCAGGTCGCCCTAGTTTTCCATAATGATAAAAAGCTAACGAACGAAGAGATTAACGAGGCTGAAAAAGCCATTCGTGCTCTTGAAAATAAGAAAGACGAAATTGGAATTACAGATATATTAACTCATTTTAATGAAGATAGTTTAGAAGAACAACTCGTTTCTGATGATGGAAAGTCTATTTTAGCTTCCGTAACTATTAGCTGGAATGACAGAGAACCAAAGGAATTGAGCGATGTATTATATAGTACGATTGAAGAATTTAATGTAGATCATTACTACACGAGTCAGTGGCTCATAAACGAAGATTTAATGAGAAGCTCAGAAGAAGGAATTAAGAAAACGGAAGGAATTACGGTTGTCTTTATTTTAGGGGTACTCCTTCTAGTATTTAGATCGATTGTATCTCCTATTATTCCTTTATTAACAGTAGGTTTTACGTATCTAGCTTCCCAATCCATTGTTTCTATACTAGTGGATAAATTTGATTTCCCTATATCTACTTATACTCAAATCTTTTTAGTGGCTATTCTTTTTGGAATTGGAACAGATTACTGTATTCTCTTACTAAGTCGTTTTAAAGAGGAGTTATCTCAAAGAGAAAGTGTAACAGAAGCCATTGTAGAAACCTATCGCAATGCAGGTCGTACCGTATTTTTTAGCGGATTAGCTGTAATGGTAGGGTTTGCAACCATTGGATTTTCACAGTTCCTTTTATATAAATCAGCCTCTGCCGTTGCTATCGGGGTTGCCATACTTTTAGTCGCTTTATTTACAATCGTACCTTTCTTTATGGCTGTTTTAGGTAATAAAATTTTCTGGCCATCAAAAAGTAAGGCTGAGCACGGAGAAAGTAAGCTTTGGGCTATTGCAGGTAAGTTTTCAATTATGTACCCTTTCCGAGCTTTAATCGTTGTAGCTGTCGTTTGTGCACCATTCTTATTCACATATGATGGTGACATTTCTTATAATTCATTAGAAGAAATTGGTGGAGATGTTAACTCGATTAAAGCATTTAATGCAATAGCAGATAGCTTTGGTCCAGGTGAATCTATGCCGACTACTATTGTATTAAAAAACGATGAAGAAATGGATTCAACGGAGTATGTTGAAATTGCTGAACAAATTAGCAAAGAATTAGAAAAAGTAGATCTAGTGGATACTGTTCGTTCAGTTACAAGACCGACGGGTGAACCTATTGAAGATTTCTTTGTTGGTAAGCAAGCAGAGAGTTTAGAAGAAGGTCTAGGTGAAGGGAAAGATGGTCTTACTAAAATTAGTGAAGGTCTTCAAGAGGCTGGAAATAAGCTATCCGAATCAGAACCAGGACTAAAAACAGCCTCAAGTGGAATTAACGAACTAATTACGGGAACCAATGCTATTCAGTCAGGTTTAACGGAGATTCAAACGAACTTAGCTAAAATAGAAAATGGAATCCGTCAAGGTTCCGCAGGTTCTACTGAGATTAAAAAAGGTTTAGAACAAACAAAAGCTGGTGCAGAAGAATTATTAGCCGCTTATCAAGAATTATTAAAAGGATATAAAGATATTCAAGGTAATTTAGGAACGTTAAATAAAGGATATCAAGAAGTTGGGACAGGACTCACACAATTGTCTAGCGGAATGGAGCAGCTTCATGGAAATCTTTTCGGTTATTTAGAAGGAAGTTATGAAGGTTTATCGAGTGACCAACAGTATTTAGGTATGAAAAAGATGATTCAGGAACTACAAGGTAAACTAGGTGAAACTTCAAAGGGACTTACTGATTTAAATAACGGTTTATCTCAAATTAATGATGGTATGGCTGCTGCTAACCAAGGTTTTGAAAAGGCAGTTGGTGGCCAATCTGAGTTAGCGAAAGGACTTCAACAACTAATAGATGGTATTGGTCAACAACAGGCTGGATTAAATCAATTAGCTGACGGCCAAGGCCAAATTGTACAGAGTTTCCCTCAACTAACGAACGGATTAGCAGGTATTAGTGGTGGGCAAGAACAACTACTTGCTGGTTTTGGTGACTTAGGTGGACAAATTAGTCAATTAACAGATGGATTAATCCAAAGTGCTGACGGGTTAAATCAAGTATCGGATGGTCTAGGCTCTGCACAAGAATATTTAACGGGATTATCTGAATCTAACAATCTAGGTGGCTTCTATTTACCAAGTGATGTGTTAGATAGTGACGACTTCACTCAAGTATTAGATGTGTATATGTCTAAAGACCGTAAAGTAATGACTTTAGATGTTATTTTCAAATCAAATCCGTACTCTAATGAAGCAATTGCTCAAGTTGACGAAATTAAAGAGGCAGTAAACAGGGGTACAAAAGGAACGAAACTGGAAAATGCAGTCGTTGCGGTAAATGGTATTACTAGTAGTAACGCGGATTTAAAAACAATGTCTGATCAGGATTACTCTAGAACCGTTGTCTATATGATGATTGGTATTTCCTTCATTCTAGTATTCTTGTTCCGTTCTATTGTTATGCCAGCGTATATTATCGTTTCATTGATATTAACCTACTATACTTCAATGGCAATTAATGAGGTGATTTTCGTAGACTTATTAGGATACACAGGTATTAGCTGGGCTGTTCCATTCTTTGCCTTTATTATCCTCGTAGCTCTTGGAGTGGACTACAGTATCTTCTTAATGGATCGCTTCAACGAATACAAAGATTTATCCGTAGCCGATGCAATGGTGCTTTCTATGAGGAAAATGGGAACGGTTATTATCTCAGCGGCAGTTATACTGGGAGGTACTTTTGCTGCTATGATGCCATCTGGTATGCTTTCATTAGTACAAATTGCTTCAATTATATTAATTGGTTTATTACTGTACGCCCTAGTCATTTTACCGTTATTTATTCCGGTAATGGTAAAGAACTTTGGTCATGCTAACTGGTGGCCATTTAAGCGCATGGGAAGTTAAATAAGTAACGATTCATTCGATCACCTTACCAAGTAGGGTGGTCTCTTTTTTGCAGTAAAAAAATTAAAATTATTCTGTAAAATAGGATTGACTTTAATAGTAAGGATGATAATATAAAGTCAATAGTGACTCTTATTTTTACACTAAACAAGTCATTCATGACTTTTAGAGAAGATGGTGTTTCGATGCCTGTTGTTTCCGAAAAACATAGGGAAGAAAGAAAGAATATTATACTGAAGGCTGCTAAAGAAGTTTTCATTAAGAAGGGCTTTACGGCCACAACAATGCAAGATATTATTGAAACTTCTCATATTAGTAGAGGTGGAGTATATACATATTTTCAGAACACAGAGGACATCTTTGTTGAACTCCTGAGACGAAGAGATATTGAAGATGTGTGGGGGCCTCAAGATTTATATAAAAATGGACTCACAAGTTGGCAGGTTTTAATGAGTATAATTGATACGGTAAGCGACACGATTGAGTATCAAAAAGACCAATTAGTACCAGCACTCTATCAATATTATTTTACTGTTGCTTGGGAAAGTAAGAAACATATCCCTTCATTAGAAGCAAGGATTGAACAGGTGAAAAATAGTTTGGCTTATATTATTCAACGAGGAATAGAAGACCAAGAGTTTAAATGTGATATTCCTCCTGAAGACATTGCTCGAACCATAATTACCTTTTGTGATGGAATTTATATAAGTAGCTTCCATTTAGGTCCAGAGAGGGTAGCTCTTAAAAACCAATTTCTTACTTTTAAAAGTTATTTAAGAACATGTTTATTTAACAATCAATCATCCTAGACCGACATATTATTTATCCATTTCAATTAATATTTTAAAAAATGATATAGTATTCGGGGGAGTGGTTTCGATGGATGACCGACTATTAACTCAAATTGAACGAAAAAGAATGGAATTAATTACGGCTGGTCTTAGTAAAGGATTCACTGACGCGTTAACAGTTAAACTTAGTACTGAACTGGATCATCTACTAAATCAACTGACAAAAAATAGTGAATTAGCAAGTTATCAGCACTAAATAGTATAGATTTAAAAATAACCCTAATGCCCATTCCTATGGTATTAGGGTTTTTAGATGGTGTTCAAACAAGCTCAGCACCAACTGCTCTTATAATCATTTGCATACTCTTTAAACGTAATAGGGTTCCTACCTAGTAACTTTTTTGTATCTGTTGTTACTTTTTCGGCTGTTTTCATTTTAGTAAGGAGATAAAGCATCGTCATGACATTGGCAAATTCTTTTTTAGTGCCCCTTTTAACAAGGGTCTTCCTAAATTCTAGAACTCCAGGATTTTTATAATGAATGCTTCTATTTAATACTTCAGACAAAATTTCTCCAACCTTATAATAATCTAATGCTTCACTACCTGTGAGGGTATAGGATTTTCCAAGATGTCCATTTTCAGTCAAGCAGACTGCAGCAACTGAGGCAATATCACGAGTATCTATAAAACTAGTTTTTGCTTTTCCAACAGGCATATATAATTCATTTCGTAGTTTAATATCTTCTTGGTGTGTGGTGTTTAAGTTTTGCATAAAGAAGCTGGGTCTTAAAAAGGTATAATCTATTCCCATTGCCATAATCATATCCTCAATTTTTCGATGAGGAACAAAAGGGTTCTTCTCTACCCCCATTAAGGAAACAAAAACGATTTGTTTAATACCTTTTTCTTTTACTGCATTTAAAAAGGGCTTCATATCTTCTTTTGGCTTAGCTAATTTTGGAGGTCTAACTAAGAATACTTTGTCCACCCCTTCAAGTGCTTCCTCGAATGTATCTGTATTGAGAAAATCAAACGGTACGATCGTGATCTCCATATTACTGAAAATCTCTTTTGCTTTTTCCATCGAGTACACTCCAGCGGTAACGTTTTCACCTTTTTTTACAAGTTCTCGAACTACATATAGACCAATATTTCCCGCGGCACCTGTAACTAAAACTCTTCCCATCCTTATTACTCCTATTCTTTTAAATTTTGACTAACTCGAATTAGGTAGCGCGTTAACTCTTCTAACTCGTTAGGGGTAAAGCCAGTAGTTGCTTTTTTAATGGTCTTATCACTTAATTCTTCTAGGGAAGGAATCATCTCTTTTGTTTTACTAGTAAGACATAAAATGAACGCTCTTTTATCTGTAGGATGTGGTAGCTTTTCAATAAAACCTTTATCCGTTAACCTCTTAATTACTCCAGATATAGTGGGTTTATCCATATCAAGTTCATGGGCCATAGATACAGCCATAAATTGGTCAATGGGGGCGTCATGTTCTTCTAATATTTGTAAGTGCTTAATGATTGCCCATTGTGCTGGAGTAAAATCTTTTTGTTCTAGTTCTTTATTTAGTTGGTATTTCATTAATTTTGCTGATAATTGAAGAAGATATCCTAGATTATTCATAATCTATTCCTTTCATTATAGTAATTAGCGCACTAACTAATTATATTTTACAACTAGTTAGTGCGCTAATCAACTGGAATACAAGAGAAGTCTCCAAAAAAATAACCCGTAACTAGTACGGGTTAGTCTACATCGGTTTTATCATTTTGATCTTTATTTCGCTTGTTCCCTTTACTGTTGTCCCCACTTTGAATTCCTTCAGTAGATGCTGCATTCGCATTTCCTTTTCGTGGAGAGTTTTGATTTTCACTACCGCGGTTGTACTTTTTAGTCATCCTATTCACCTTTTTCCTCGTGTTTTTACCATTATAGTTTAGGGCGTTTTAAAGGAATTTATGTACTGGAAATAGAAAAAGACCTCCCAAAATGGAGGTCAAGAAAAAGGGGGAATTACACTTGTACTACCATTATTGCCAAAAATTTATTATCTAAACTAGTTACATATTATTTTTTGTTGAAGCATCTACAAAATTGCATATTTTTGGTACAATTTGGGCTTTACATACCACTATAATAAACATAATTTAAGAATTCAAATTAAATAAGAATTTGTTTCTCACATAGGTGAATCCATTGCTTTACATAATTTCAAAAAAATTTCTTATTTCTAAAACTTTTTCAGATCTTTTGTATCTAATACATGAAAGTGCTTATAAGTATTTATTTCAGAAGCATGCATGCCTGGAATGAAAAATAGGTTAAAAGGAGAATTACGTATGGAGGAAGCTAAACTCGTAAAGCTTGCAAGAAAAGGGGATCATGAGTCTTTTGGCCAACTCATGATGCTACTTAAAGATCAAGCGTATAGAATTGCTTACTGCTATTTGCATAATGAGCATGACAGTATGGATGCCGTTTGTAATGCAATGGAAAAAGCGTTTACCAAGTTGAATCAATTAAGAGAACCAAAGTACTTTAAGACTTGGTTCCTAAAAATAGTTATAAACGAGAGTAATCAAATTCTGCGTTCAAGACAGCAGGTAGTGGAGTTAGATGTGAAACAGTTTGAGAACTTACCTTCTAAAGCTACTCCCGAAAAAAATGAGGATTTGGAAGAGTTATTAAACTCCGTTGAACCAACTGAACGGTCTATGATTTATATGAAATATTATTTGGGATACAGCCTTGAGGAGATTTCGAGAGTAACAGATACGCCATTGTCCACGGTTAAAACAAAAATTTACCGGAATTTAAAACAGTTACGAGAGAAATTAGTTCAAAGGGAGGCATTACAATGAGCACAAACGAGGAAGAAAAGGTAATTGACGAGATTATGAACCGTACAAAATTAGATTTAGTACCAGTTCCAGATGAGTTAGAAAATAGGATTAATAAGTGGGTTCAGATGAAAAAAAGATCTAAGAGAAGTAGTAAGTTGAAATATTCACTTGGCGCAGCAGCTGCTGGTATTGTTTTAGCTGGTACGGTGTTATTATCACCAACGGCAATGACATATGCAAAGGAAATTCCTCTTCTCGGAGCTGCTCTTAGTTGGTTTGAACAACTCGATGAGAGTAAAGGGGTAAAAACAGCAGAAGAGAATGGATATAAACCTGCAAACCCGTATACTTTCACAGTTGGAGAGTATGAAATGGAGATGGACCATCTTTATTTAGAGGATAAAGAACTCTTTTTTACCCTTGCAGTAAAAGGAGGAAGAATCAATGATATCGTTTTTAAAGACAAATACGGTTATAACTTCAAAATGGGAGAATATTTAGAGGTAGCTGTTGAGTCTAAGGATTTCAAGAGAGATGAAGAAAGTGTAGCGGGTGGGGCTTCAACAAGCGGAATTCAAAAGATATCAGATGAGTTTTACGTCATGATGAAGCATACTTTATATGTTGACCCAGTTTCGGTAGAGGAATTTTTGAACAATCCTCGTAACGCGCTTACCTTTGATGTGTCGGTTGATGGAAAGACTAGTAGTATTGAAGTTCCAGTAGCCCAATCTAAAATTAAATTAGGAAAACATCTTGCTCAAAATGTAAATATAGAGATAGAAAATCAAAATTCGTTTAACGTAGAAAAATTATCTGTCTACCCAACACGTATGGTATTAGAGATAACGGGTGGCTCAGAAGAAGCGTTCCTAAAGATGGTGTCTAATGAAAAGAATTCACCATACTTGAAAGACAATAATGGAAATGTTTATCCGTTACGATTATTACAAGTGAATTCTAATGACTATAAACTAGAATCCCGCTCTACCTTATATTTTGATCAAGAGGTTAAAGATCTGAATTTACACGTGGTGAAGGAAACGAAGGAAGAGCTGGTAGTACCTTTAAATATAATAAAAGAGTAAAAGAAGGGGGCAGCTCAAAAATTGGGCTGACCCTTCTTCTTTATTTTAGAAGCTCATTTACATTGTAAATCGTCCCGCTCTGTACATCACCAGATATGAGCAGGTCCACTAGTGCATTTGCTACGACATCTGCACTTCTTAGTAAGCCTTGTTCTTTATATCCTTTAAATGTCTCAATATCATGGAAAGAGTCTTTTGATGAAGATCTTATTTCCACTTGCATGTCAGTGTCCATAATACCCGGGCTGTAACCGATGATTACATGCTTAGACTGTTCTGACTGCTGTTCTAGTGCCGTTGTTTTTGTAAACATATTAAGAGCTGCCTTCGTACTGCAATAAGTGCTCCATCCTTGAATAGGTCTTTCTCCAGCACCCGATGTTACATTGACAATCGTTAATTTACAATCTTTTGCCTTTTGTAAAAATAAATTTGAAATGACAATAGGTGCTAATAAGTTAACTTGAATGTTTATATTTACTTTATTCGTATCTAAGTTTCCCACTTTATCAATGGGTTCAATAACTCCAGCATTATTAACTAATAAAACTTCTTCTGTATTACCAGAAAAAATAATATCACTGATTTCCGAAAATACTAAATCAACCTCATCCACTTTTGATAGGTCACAAGTAAAATGCTTGTAAAACAAATCCTTCTCAGCGGCTAACTTCCTTACACCTTCATTTTCAGTTCTTGCAACTGATACAATATTCACGTTTTCCTTTATTAATCGCTCTGCTATGGAAGCTCCTAGTCCTTTGGATGAACCGGTAATAATAGCATATTTCATTTTTATCACTCCAACTCTGATCTTTCGTTATCCTAAGTTTATCGAAAAAAAACTGAAAAAACAAAAAAGAGCTATCCAGTCTTGGATAACCCCACTTAGACTCTCTATTCTGAACCACTTTCAGCGTAATGTTTTTTCATTTCATCTTCAATAAAGTTGATGAAAGAGAGGATGGAACCTGCAAGAAAACAGGCAAAGGTTATTCTTGAAAATCCTAATAGCATGTACACAATGACCGTACTAAAAAAAGTCCATATTAAACAGTAATGAGAGGATTTTATTGTGTTAGCCATTTACCATCTCTGCTTTCCAGTAATATTCACTAAAGATTTCAGCAAAAGCTTCTATTGTATTTTGTAATTCAGTTGAGTCATTATCGACTCCTCCAAATTCTACTAGCATGGCTCGGGCAGATAAATCTTGATTGTATCTACCATCTCCTTGAGATTTTCCTTTAGCGATTACACCTCTACTAATGCCAGGATACTTTTCTTCCAACTTTTTGTTAAGTTCTAGAGCTATTTTTGAGTTTTGTTCATAGTTTTTGTGATCCTTCCCAACTACAAACCAAACCTTTGCATAAGATTTTCCGTTTATCTTTTTAGTCGTCGTTTCTTTTCTTGCTGCATCTCTATGAATATCAATAATAAAGTTTAAATCCTCATTTGTCGCCAACGTTTCTTGAACCACATTTCTTGACATCGTATACGATTGATAGTAATTCCAACCGTTATTTTTTAGTTTTTCTGTCATATTTGTTTTGTCGTGTATGACGCCAATACCTCTTTCTTGTAGCGCTGCCGCTAATCTCTTTCCTACTCCTACTACATTTGCCTGTTCTTTTGAGCTCACTGCTTCATTAGGTTTTGTAACACCATTTAATAGGGGAAGATAGGCTTCCCAACTATGTGTTTGATAAATTAGAACGGTCTCTTTTCCTGTTACAGTTGGTTTTTCTTCTTGTTCACCTAACTGCTCCTTAGCGATCTCTCTTTCTTTTAAAAGGACTTCCATTGGTGGAGCGGACTCGATTGGCAAGTTTGTGTAGTCCGTCCCTTCTCCAGCAACGAGAATATCCGTATCAAAAATAGAAAACCCAGGGAGTTCTCGTCCTAAAAAAGTCCGAATATCTGTAGGTTGAATGTTAGTTGCTAGTTTAAAAGTTATATTAGATAAACTATAGGAATGGATCTCTTCTTCTTTATTAATAAAAAAGTGATTTTCTGCTTTAATAAAATGTATAAATAACTCGTTTACTTCAACATTATTAAACCAAGATTTCAACGTTTCAGAAGTGAATGGGGCGGAATAGGTTGTAACAACGCCAGCAAGTAGAAATGGTAGTAATATGCTAAAAATAAACCCGTGAATGAGAAATCTAAAAAAAGAAAATGGTGATCTCATTTTTTTCATATCATCCCTCCATCTATAGCAATATATGAGCTTATCCAACTATTCAGAAGGAGAAGGATAAAAAAATTGATTTTAATAAAAAACTTTCTCCAGATTAGATGGAACTAGACGATGGACTGCGGTAGAATTTAAATAGGAAAAAAATTGAAGGGGTTCATCATATGGAATTAGTAGCTGTACAATCAGAAAAAAAATCAGTTTTAGCCAATTTATTAGAATACTATGTTTATGAATTTAGCCCGTATTTACATATTGATGTAAATGAGGAAGGGAAGTACGGATTTGATAAGGTTGAAGAATATGTGGAAAGTGAGCAATATTCATCTTACTTTATCATGGTTGAGAATCAATACGCTGGGTTTGTCATTGTTAAAATCGAAAAGGATGGTCCATTTAATTATAGTATCGAGCAATTTTTTGTGTTAAACCGCTATAATGGCAAAGGAATCGGAAAAAAGGCGGCTATTGAGATTTTTAATCGTTACAGAGGGAAATGGCAAATCACACAAACAGAAACAAATTATCATGCTCAAGCCTTTTGGAGAGGTGTCATCAAAGGCTATACAAAGAATGAGTTTATTGAAAAGTATGATGAAAAGAGAAGGTCCGTTCAACTGTTTACGAACTAAAAATGAATGAAAAGCAAAGCAACACTATGTCAACTGCCCTATTGGTTGAGAACTGTGTTGCTTTTTTATGTTCTAATTCTTAGCTTTTTCTAATTAAAGATTGTTGCTTTTAATAAAATTTGAATTTCTGAGTGGATTGAAGCGGAAGGCACTTGACTCCAGCAGGATATAGAGGAAAGGTCGAGACCCCACAGACGGAACGGCGAGGAGGCTCGACTTCCTCCCTGCGGAAAGCAAGTGCCTGGAGCGGAAAGGAACGGCCTATTGTAAAAAAAACAAGCTATTAGATAATAGCGTTTTCTTTACAATAGGCCGTTCTATTAGTACAAGCGCCTTTTTATTAAAAACTAGTGGAAAAGCCCTCGCTTATAGTTAGAAAAACTATATACATGTATTAAAGGCAAAAGCATTAGTGGTCTTTGCCTTAGCACAGGGCAAATCTACTGATTCAAATGCCTTTTCTCAAGTTAGCGGGGGAAAGGCCCTCACTAACTAGGGTAAGCATCATATGTAATTAGTATAAAGCACCAAGGGGGTGAGATGTGTTGGAAAATTTGAATAACAAATTAAAACAATTATCACAAGAACTTGTGGGCCTTCAAGTAAAGGACTTAGTGAACAAAAAAGGAGTAAAGTTTAAAAAACTTTCCTCGAGCGAGAAAAAGAAGCTAAAAACTTTATTTCAAGAGCTTGAAGAGCAAGTAAATCAATTTGTACAGAAAACCCAAGAAAAGGCAGAAGACAAAGTTGAAGACGTAGAAGACAAAACGCGCACCACGTTAAGGGATGTAGTGAAGAAAAGAAAAGAAGGAAAATAATAATTAAGGAGAGGATTTTATGTTAAGTGGAAGAGGCCATTGTGGCACAAGAGGTGACGTACTAGGTACAACAGGAGGTAAGAGATGGGATGCTTTAGATCCTGAGAGTGTATTTCCAATTACAACGGATGACGATGTACGTCAAGAAGGAAACCAAGTAAATGATATTGAGCAACGTTCTTCTGAGTATATCGTAATTAGAAATAGCTTAGATGTTAGAGTAACATCTACTGAAACTCAAGTAGCAGCTTCCTTGCAAGCAGCTATTCAAGCTGCCATTGCGTTAGTAATCAACCTTTCAATTGCTGATGGGGACCAAGCTGAAGCGGTAACTCAAGAATTACTTCAATACACTCAAATCCAACAAGTAAATCGTCAAAAGATCTATATCGAAAACTCTAGACAAGTTAGAGTTGAAACAACTGATACAGATGTAGCTGTATCTTTACAATTAATGATCCAACTATTGTTAGCTCTATTAGTAGAAATTGATATTCTGTAAGGCCAACAAATGTAATTTGTTATGAGTTTGTTTTTCTAACAACCCAACCTCCTATATATATATTTGTAGCATTGAGGATAGTCTTCAATGCTTTTTTTTCTTGCTAAAAAATAGATTAACTAATCTACTATTTGGCTATAAAAAGAAAAAGGTAGGAGAAACAGACAGATAAAAAATTTCTATATTATTTCATACTTTTAACACATTTGACCTTTATATTAACAAGAGTGAAATTAGAAAAAGAGAGGGATATACATAATGAAAAAGCTATTCATATTTTTATTAACTATAGTTGCTTTAACTGCTTGTGGTAAATCTGAGGACAAAAAGAATGCTGGTGAAGAAGTACCTGCCATGATTGAAGCAGTGTTAGAAGTGCCTGAAGAAGGAAAAGTTGATGAGGAGATTACTTTTAGTGTAATAGTTACTCAAGACGCTGAGGCTGTTGAAGATGCAAATGAAGTTAAGTTTGAAATTTGGGAAGAAGGACATAAAGAGGAAAGTGAATTAATAGAAGCAAAGCCCGTTGGAGACGGTAAATACACAGTAACTAAGAGCTTTGATAAAGAGGGAATCTTTACCGTTCAATCTCATGTAACGGCTCGTAGTATGCACACTATGCCAAAAGAAAATATCCAAATTGGAAACCCTGTAGAAGAGAGCCATGATCACGAAGAAGCGGAAGAATCGTCCCATCATCATCATGGTGATGTCACAATTTCTTTATCAAAAGATGAGCATATTCACGCAAATAAAGAAACAGAGCTAAAGGTGCAGCTTGGAAAAAAGGACGAGCCAATCAATAATGCCGTTGTTAGACTAGAAATTTATAAACCAAAAGAAGACACTCCAGAATGGGTGGAAACAGTTTTTTCAAAAGAAGGACAATATGTAACGAAGTACACTTTCAGCAAACTGGGACAATACAAGGTAGTGATTCACGCCACTAATAATGAAGGTTTACATGAGCATTCAGAAGAGTTAATTGACATTCATTAGTCGAAGTCGAGCATAATTTTTAGAAGGGTGAGACACCATCTGTAGTGTCTCACCCTTTGTTATTTCTAATAATTTCCCAGTACATCAAACTCGCAAAACCCTTTATTATCCAATACAATTAAAATAGAACATGTCAAAGTGGGTGTGAGACTATATGAATAGCCATCTATTATTTAATACATCAATCGGGGTACAAAAACCAAATAGTATCCGGAATAAAGAAGTTCAATGTCCTTTTTGTGCAACAGAAGATTTAACTGATATTATTGACGTCAAAGATTCCATCATATTATTGAAAAATAAATTTCCTGTATTAGAAAATGCTTATCAAACGGTACTCATTGAAACCGATGATTGCCATGGGGAGCTTTCACTTTACTCTAAAGAGCATTTAGTAAAACTAATCTCCTTTGGAATAAAGCATTGGATGAGGATAGAAGAGAGCAAGGAATTTGAATCTGTTATTTTCTTTAAAAATCATGGACCATTATCAGGAGGTTCCATTTCTCATCCTCACATGCAAATTGTCGGATTGAATGACATTAATTACATGGACAAAATATCAGAAACATACTTTGAGGGATTAACAATAGATGAAGAGAATGGAACGAATTTTTCTCTTTCAACTAAACCGAAGATTGGATTTTATGAATTTAACGTAAAAATGACAAGCTTAGAGGATATAGAATCATTTTCTTCCTATATACAAATCGCTACACACTATATCTTGAATCAGTTTCCTTTTAAATGTAACAGCTACAATTTATTCTTTTATCATCGTAAAGAATCCATTTATGCAAGAATTGTCCCTAGATTCGTCACGACACCTATATACATTGGATACTCCATTCCGCAGGTCCCTAATAATTTAGAGTGGATGAAAGAAGATATCAAGGGTAAGTACTTTAATAAATAGGGGATGAGGGATTAATAATACTGGTAAGGTGTGTGATGTATTTAAAGGTTGTGGTTAATCTTTTGTAATATTACCCAACACTTAAACTAAAGTTGTGATTTGTTCGTAGAAAAAATATAATGGAGTATTGAAGAAACTTCAAAATGTTTTATTCAAGAGGCTGCTCTAGAGGTCGTTATATTTAATTGATTTAATTAAATATCATCTTCAGCAAGGTAGAAGAAGACCTACACATCAAAGGAGAATAAACATGACTTCCAATACGAATAATCCTACATCTAAAATAGATTTCAACCTTGTATTTATATTAATTCTTCTATTTCTTTCGAGTTGTATCGCGATTTATAGTGCACAGACAACCGGACAATACACTGAGAACTTCTTGCTTAAGCAAATGGTGTGGTACGGGATTGGAATAGCCATTATTATTTCTGTCATTACCCTTGATTCAGACCAATTAAAAAAGCTTTCTTGGTATGTATATGGCTTGGGGATTGTTTTACTTTCAGCTCTAATGGTTGCGCCAAGTAGTATTGCCCCCGTTATTAACGGTGCAAAAAGCTGGTTTAAGGTGCCTGGAATGGGGTCTATCCAGCCATCCGAATTAGTAAAAGTGTTCCTAATTTTAGCTTTAGCAAGAGTTATTGTTGATCATCATCAAAAGCATTTAATCAAGACCATCCAAACCGATTTATGGTTACTCATTAAAATAGGAATCGTTACGGCAGTTCCTTTATTTCTCGTTATGCAACAGCCAGACTTAGGGACGAGCCTTGTATTTATTGCGATTATGATCGGGATGATTTTTATCTCAGGGGTAACGTGGAAAATACTTGCTCCAATTTTTGGAGTAGGCGTTTCATTGGTTTCTATCATCTTTTACTTTGTGTTATGGAAACCACATATTCTAGTGAAATACCTTGGAGTGAAAGAATACCAATTTGGGCGTATTTATTCTTGGTTAGATCCGTATAATTATCAAAGTTCTACTGGTTTCCAGCTCACCCGATCACTATTGGCTATTGGTTCAGGTGAAACAACCGGTAAGGGAATTGGAACTAGGGAAGTCTATCTACCTGAAAGTCATACCGATTTTATCTTTAGTGTAGTAGGTGAAGAGTTCGGCTTTCTAGGTTCTAGTATTTTGATTAGTTTATTCTTCTTATTGATCTATCATATTACAAAGGTCGGTATGGAAACGAAAAATGATTTTTACACCTATATTTGTGTAGGAGTTATTAGTATGATTACATTCCATGTGTTTCAAAACATAGGAATGACAATCGGATTACTCCCGATTACAGGTATTCCACTACCATTTATCAGCTATGGTGGTAGCTCCTTAATGGGGAGTATGCTAGCGATTAGTTTGATATTTTCCATTAGATATCATTATAAGAAATATATGTTCGGAGAAGATGAGTGAGGGATTTAAATCCTTCGCTCTTTTTGTTGTTTGGGGGGAGGTACTTAAATAAATTGGTAGTTATTATAAAAATTATCTTAAATTAGAGTGAAAAAAAGCAAAATTACTCTATTCTGTTCAGTGATCTATCAGTTTTTATAAAAAAACATTGATTTTGTTCAGGAATGATATAGGTTTTAAACTTATATCATCGATTCTGTTCAGGATATCATCGAATTTAAAAATATATCATCGATTTTGCACCATATATCATTGGATTTTTCAATATATCGTTTTTTCGACAAATTTCAACAACGGCTATTAAGAAAAAAAAGAACTCGCCGTACCGCGAGTTCTTTTTAAAAGGGGTTGAGGAATGCTCCATTTATAAAGAGGGGGAATAAAGGGAGCGCTCTATATACAATGTTAAGGAATAAACTATTTTAAGAAATACTTTTCGATGTCATCTAACATTAAGTTAGCAGCTTTTACTCCACCAGCTGTATTCCAGATTACATCATCAATTTTATGAACAGCACCTTTTTTAGCTACTTCTAGGTTTTTGAAGATAGGGTCTTCAATCCAATCTTTTTCAACATCAGATGCTTTTCCATCGCCTGTTTCATAAGTGAAGTAGAACATGATGTCTCCATCCATTAAAGGAATTTGTTCTTTAGTAACACCTTTAATAGCGAATTCATTTACATCTTGACTTTCTGGTCTAGCAAATCCAAGTTGGTCTAAGATTACACCAGAGAAAGAGTCTTTTTGATAAATACGTACTTCTGCAGCTAAGAATCGTACGATAGAAACTTTTTGAGATAATTTGTCGCCAAGTTCAGTTTTTAGAGAAGCGATACGATCATCGTATGCTTTCATAATTTCTTGACCTTTTTCTACTTTATTTAAAGCTTGCGCATAAAGCTCGAAATTAATTTTCCAGTTACCACGTAATGTGTCAGCAAATACAGTTGGTGCAATCGCACTTAATTGCTCGTAAATTGCTTCTTGACGCATTTTGTTTCCAATAATTAAATCTGGTTTTAAAGCGGCAATTGCTTCTAAGTTAACTTGCTCAGCTGTTTCAAACCCAACTACTTGAACATCTTTCATATCTTCAGCAATATGTTGGTACCAAGTATCTCCATTTGGAGTCCAAGATTGAACCGCTCCTACAGGTGTAACTCCTAAAGCAAGAAGGGCTTCTGTTCCTTCGTTTGTTAAAATAACTACTTTCTCAGGAGTCTTTTCTAGTGTAGTAGATCCCATCGCGTGTTCTACCGTATAACTTGTATCTTCTGTTTTAGTATTAGTATCCTCTTTCTTTTCACTGCCAGTGTCTTTTGCTCCGCCACATGCAGCTAAAATGAATACGGTCATTAATGATAAAACCGTGAATAAAGTTTTTAATGTTCTTGCTTTCATAATGTCCTCCTAAAGGTATGTAAATGATAATCATTTTCAATGACAACCTAATCATAAAATGGAATGATTCAATTGTCAACACCTAATTGAGATTGATTTTCATACGCAGTGACAAATTTGTGACAAAGAAGAAGAGTTCATTAATGAAAATGATTTTCAAACTCATTGACAGTATTTGTTTCGTTTTATAGACTTAAAATGTAAATTTTTTTGCTAAAAACTTTGATTTCCTTAACGTCTAAATCTAATGGTAGTAGAACTTTAAGATTTAGACGTTAAGGAAATCAGATGAAATACTTGTTAAATATTATGAAGTTGGAAGGATTTTTGTATGTTATTGAAGACAGATAGCCAACGATTTCTAGGCCTCTTTGTATCTATATTATTATTAATCTTTTTAATAGGCGCGAGCATTGTGTATGGGTATACAGATACAACTTGGAAAATGGCGTGGGATGCATTTCAAAGTAACAATGGATCGAATGAACATCTCGTTCTTGAAACGGTCCGCTTACCTAGAGCGTTAATTGCTGCAGCAGTGGGGAGTAGTTTGGCCATCGCTGGAACATTGATGCAAACACTTACAAAAAACCCGTTAGCTTCACCAGGGATTTTCGGTGTCAATGCAGGAGCCGGTTTTGCAGTCGTTATTTCAGTTTCTCTATTTCAAATATCGAATTTACAAGCATTTGCTTGGATTGCCTTTTTAGGAGCAGCAGTGGCTGCAATAGGTGTTTATGTCATTGGTTCCCTTGGTAGAGAAGGATTAACTCCTATGAAATTAACATTGGCTGGAGCAGCCATGTCAGCCATGTTTGCTTCCTTTACACAAGGTTTTCTCGTTATTAACGAAGCAGCATTAGACCAAGTATTATTTTGGTTAGCAGGTTCTGTCCAAGGAAGAAAGCTTGAGATATTGATATCAGTGCTTCCTTATTTAATAGTAGGTTGGATAGGTTCTATTTTAATTGCTTCCAAGATGAATGTGCTCTCAATGGGAGAAGACGTGGCAAAAGGATTAGGGTTGAATACTGGCTTTTTAAAAATTGCTGTTGCACTTTTTGTTATTCTCTTATCTGGTGGAGCTGTTGCGATAGCAGGTCCAATTGGATTTATTGGGATTGTTATTCCGCATATTACTCGTTCTATAGTAGGGATTGATCATCGTTGGGTTATCCCTTACGCAGGTATCTTGGGAGGAATCCTTTTGTTAGCAGCAGATATCATGGCCCGTTACATTATTATGCCTCAGGAAGTACCTGTTGGTGTAATGACAGCCATTATTGGAACTCCATTCTTTATTTATATAGCGAGAAAGGGGTTTAACGGACGATGAGCCATTATAAAAGTTTTCGAATGTATAAAGATAAAGTCTCTTTTCTTATAGATAAAAGGGCTATAAAGGTTTTTGTCCTTTTACTTGTCATCTCGGCTGCCGTGTTTGTCTTAAGCACTGGTTTAGGAGAGATGAAGATAAGCCCACTTACTGTTTTGTCTGTGTTTTTTGGCGGAGGAACAGAAATGGAGCAGCTTGTCGTTAAATCGTTTCGACTCCCTAGAATCATTGTGGCATTAATGGTGGGGATGGGGCTTGCAGTTGCTGGAGGAATCTTGCAAGGGATTATACGTAATCCATTAGCATCACCGGATATTCTTGGAATGACGGGGGGAGCTTCTGTAGCGGTTGTAGCCTTTTTAGCCTTTAACGGTACGTTTACTGCGGAACCTCTAAGTATTAGCTGGTTACCTTTATCAGCCTTTATGGGGGCAGGATTCATAGCATTACTTGTTTATTTTTTAGCATGGAAGAATGGGGTTTCTCCTATAAG
Organism: Robertmurraya mangrovi; assembly: GCF_034427655.1. NCBI lineage: Bacteria > Bacillati > Bacillota > Bacilli > Caryophanales > Bacillaceae > Robertmurraya > Robertmurraya mangrovi. The sequence continues at coordinate 176,103 of NZ_JAXOFX010000005.1, read as the reverse complement.
GCTTGTCTTAATAGGAATTGGAATCTCAGCGCTTATGCAAGCATTAACGACTATGATGTTAATGCTAGCTCCCATTTATAAAGCGAGCCAAGCCAACATATGGATAACAGGTACCGTTCATGGCTCAACTTGGGCAAATGTGGGCATTGCCGTTCCTTGGATTGTTATTCTTATTATAGTAGCAATCATAATGGCTCGTAAGTTAAATGTTCAAGAACTAGGTGACGAAATCGCAACAGGTGTTGGCGGCAGAGTACAACGTCAAAGATTTATACTTTTGATGATCAGCACGGCTCTTGTTGGTTGTTCCGTAGCTTTTGCTGGGGGGATTGGGTTTGTAGGATTAATGGCGCCTCATATGGCAAGAAGACTAGTCGGTTCTGCCTTTGGAGCATTACTTCCAGTGTCAGCTCTTATTGGAGCTATCCTTGTAATGGTCGCAGATTTGATTGGAAGAACACTATTCTCACCTCTAGAAATTCCAGCTGGTGTTTTTACAGCAGGCATAGGTGCACCTTATTTTATCTATTTATTATTTAAGACACGAAATTCATGAGTTTGTTTTATTATAGATAGCTTTCAAGAAATTATTAGGAAAGCTTTACCCAAGAAAGTCTAAACCCTTAAAAGGAGCGGATAAAATGGCACAGGCTATTGAAACAAAGAGTCTAACTTTGTCTTACGGAGATTCTATTATTATCAATGAGCTAGATGTGAAAATCCCTAAAGGTGAAATTACTGTTTTTATCGGAGGGAATGGCTGCGGGAAATCCACCCTTCTTCGCTCGATTGCTCGTTTATTAAAACCTAAGTCTGGGGCAGTATTGTTAGAAGGAAAGGCCATTGCAAAAATGTCTACAAAAGATGTGGCAAAGCAAATGGCGATCCTTCCTCAATCTCCTATTGCACCTGAAGGATTAACGGTTATGCAGCTGGTTAAGCAAGGAAGATACCCTTATCAAAATTGGTTTAAACAATGGACGCAAGAAGATGAGGAAAAAGTAAATGCAGCTTTAAAGGCTACCGGAATTGAAGACTTGAAAGAGCGTCCTGTTGATTCCCTTTCAGGTGGTCAAAGGCAGAGGGCATGGATTGCTATGACTTTAGCCCAAGACACCGACCTAGTTCTACTTGATGAACCTACCACTTATTTAGATATGACACATCAAATTGAGATACTAGATCTTTTATTTGAACTTAATGAAAAAGAAAACCGAACGATTGTTATGGTCCTTCATGATTTAAACTTAGCTTGTCGCTATGCTCACAACATTGTAGCCATAAAGGATAAGCAAATTTTTGCACAAGGAAAACCAGAGCATGTTATCAACTGTAATCTAGTTAAAAATGTATTTGGTATGGATTGTGAAGTAACGATTGATCCGCTATTTGGAACTCCTTTATGTATTCCATATGGAAAAGGGAGATGCATTTTAAAAGAGGTTGGAGTAGCCAATGGGTAATCAACTTTTAAAAAATGAAATTGAAGAGCTGAGTAATTATCGATTTATCTCCGAACATGAACAATCGAATTTGCCATTATCTATAAGATTAGATCAGTTATTGGATAATGATACTCTATTCACTTTTATTCAGGACGTTACCAAACATATTGGATCTCCTAATGTGAAAGTAACAGCATCCATGTTTTCGAAAAGGTATGCTTTTCTTACAGCTATTTACTTATATTCAATGACGGCATTTAATAAAAGGTTCAATACTTCTCTTGAAAAAATTTATCTTCAAACTAATGATGAAGATAAAATTTGGTTACCTACTTTTTATTTTTCCGATTTAACGGTGGAGTTATCAGGTCAAGATAGGGAAGAATGGAGAAGGGAAGGCATTCAATCCTTTTTTAGCAATGTCATTTCTCCAGTTATTAGCGAAATAACCAAAGTGACAAAACAATCAAAATTAATTTTATGGGAAAACATCGCCATATATATTTTTTGGTTATATGAAACTGTTCTTGCTGAGCACGAAAATGAAGATGTAAGAAAACGAGCGAAGGAAGACTTACATTTTCTAGTTCAAGAGGCACCAGGTTCTCTCTTTGGAAAGTTTCATGAAAACCCAATTAAAAGACATTATCATGAGAAAAGATATGTTGAGCATTTGGATGAAGTCGTACGTGTAAGAACAACCTGCTGTTTCTTTTATCAAATTACAGAGACATCTGAGCGTTGTAAAATTTGTCCTCAGACATGTAATCGGAAGAAATAAAGAGTTACAAAAGGGGGTGTTACTTTGTCTACATTTCAAGAGCAGTTTGATGCGCTCCTTAACAAGTATACGGAACTACTGGTTGGAGAGGCAGATCAAGAATTAGTTGAAAAAATTAAGGTTTGGGCACTATATACGTATATCAGTAAGTCGATGCCACCACTAGTGAAACATTGGAATGAGTTGCACCCGGATGGAAAAGAAGAGATGATGAAAATTATAGGTGAGATTAAGCAACTAAATGATCAACATCGACAACAAAAACAAAGTTAATAAAAGCCGTTTCTACACTATAGTAGGAGCGGCTTTTTGTAAGGCTGTTTTCAAATAATTGATAGAGGTATATTGAGAAAAATAGATACATTATGCTTACTGCAAGTTATTTAAACTGTATGGAAATTGTGTAGAGTAGCCTTGGAATTGCTGGTAGGATTGTTGTAATTTTTGTTGTTCTGCTGGCTCAATACTATACCAACCATTTTTGAACATTAAATCATAAAAGTTTCTTTGTGCATTTTGTGTTTCATTAAAAATATTCAATACATCCTGATACAGTGATTGATGGCTAGCCTCATTGAGGTATGTACAATAAGCATCTGTCATGTATTTTTCCATTGCTAGTAGGTCATTTGTAAAATCACGATCATTCATTTGTGGATTTTTTGCAATAGGTGATTCAGGATTTTGAATTTTTTGCTGCCCTTGGCTTTGACCCTGGTTTGGCATTTGATTCTGGTTCATCTGTATCAGTCCTTTCTTATTGTTGCATGAATGGTTGGTTTTGTTGGTCTAAATGGGAAAGGATTTGCTCGTAATGTCTTTGGTGCATTTGACCGCACTTTTCGAATTCACTTTTTAAATTCATATCTTGGCAGTGTTGTGCATAGAAGTGTGCCTTTTTCATAGCTAGCAAGTTCCATGAAAGCATGTCTGTTAAGTAAATGGAGTCTTTTGTTGATATTACTTTCGGTGGCTGAGACATGATATTTTGCTGGTTCGCCATATTTTGGTTCATGTTCATATTTTGTTGCTGCATTTTACCCCTCCTAAATATTGGTGTAGTCGGAATTAGCCTTCCACGACGAGAAGGGAAGTATTCGAGCAAAACACGACAAATATCGATAATTTTCACTTAAATCTATATTCAAAATTATCGAAAGATGTTAAAATTATTTTGGCAATTTAATAGACACTCATAACCATTTTGCAGTGATATTTTGATAGAAAGATAAGTGATATCATTGCATCATACACGTTATTTTTTATATAGATACGGATCAATCATTTAGTCATACTAGGGGGAAAAACAACATGGAACAATTGATGAGAGATTTCTTTCTCTTTTTATCAAAAAATAAAGCGCTAACAAAACTAGCTAAAAAGTATGGCCTTCGTTTTGGAGCATCTCGCTTTGTAGCTGGAGAAACAATCGATTTAGCAGTTAAAGTAATTAAAGACTTAAATCGTAAAGGTTTAGCTGTTACAATCGATTATTTAGGTGAGTTTGTTGATAACGAGCATGAAGCCAATGAAATGGCTGATAACTCCATCATTGCTATTGAAGCAATCGGACGCGAAAAACTTAATTCTCAGCTTTCGTTAAAAATGACATCTATGGGATTAGATATTTCTGATGAAGTTGTTATGAGAAACATGCGCAGAATTCTAGAAGCTGCGAAAAAGAATAATGTTTTTGTTACGATTGATATGGAGGATTTCTCTCGTTGCCAAAAATCGATTGATATCTTTAAACAACTAAGATCGGAATATGATAATGTTGGAACGGTAATCCAAGCTTACCTATACCGTACGGAACAAGATATGAAAGATTTAAATGAGTATCATCCAAACCTTCGTTTAGTAAAAGGTGCATATAAGGAATCTCCTGAAGTGGCTTTTCCGGAAAAGAAAGATGTGGATGAAAACTTCAAGAAGATTATCGCAATGCACATGTTAAACGGAAACTACACGGCTGTTGCTTCACATGACGAAGCAATGATCGAATATACTAAACAATTCGTAAAAGAAAATAACATTCCAAACGACCAATTCGAATTCCAAATGTTATACGGAATCCGTACGGAAAGACAGTTAGAGCTAGTAAAAGAAGGCTACAAAATGCGTGTTTATGTACCTTATGGAACAGACTGGTACGGATACTTCATGCGCCGTCTAGCTGAACGTCCGGCTAACGTTGCGTTTGTTTTAAAAGGTATGTTTAAGAAGTAAGAAAGGAGTGTAGCAACAAGTCTGGACTAAAAAGTTGCGTTTCGCGGATATAATGAAATAAACGCGGATATATTGATATTTTCGCGGATAAAGTCAAAAAAGCGCGGATATATTTGGATTATCGCGGATAAATCAAAAATTCCGCGGATATATAGATTTTCGTGGCCAAAACTGTCATACAAAACACAAGTAAAACAGAAAGCACCCCCAAAAAAGGGTGCTTTCTTCATTAGATAAGTAAGTATAAGTTTTCTAAAGTTAGAGTACTGTCTAGCTCCAGCGCCCAGCGACTAGTGTACTTCGCTCCTCTCCCTACGATAAGTCAACATCGAATCGCTCACGCTCTTCGTGTTTCCTTTATCTCAGTCGAGGCGCTCCAGTCCATACGTCGCTAACCGTGACGCTTCCGCTTTTCTAATCTATTTACCTTTTATATTGGTTATTCTGGCTGTTTCTTTTTCCGCCGCCATCTCTTTCAACTGTTGGACCAGCATCTCCTTGTACGCTTGCAGCACTAACACCAGCTTTTGAAGGATTTTTCTTCATTTTACCCATTACATTCACCTCCTAACAATACTCATGAATAAGGTGCCCAATTGGAACTAAATCATGAGCTAGGACTCAAATCCAAATTCAAAGTATAAATCACTAGTTCAAAAATAATTTTCAAAAAATTTTCATTAATCCGCTTCTATATATTGCGTAAATTTTTAAAATATTTTATATTAATAATAACAAGACTCATTCAGAGCAAATATTTTTTTGACAAAAAAATGAATGAGGGTTCATTCAAAATGTCAAGGGGGAGAAAAAGTTGATCCAACAAATTAAAAAAGCAGCTGTACTAGGTTCGGGTGTAATGGGCTCTGGAATTGCAGCTCACTTAGCAAATATCGGAATACCAACATTATTGCTGGATATCGTACCTCGTGAATTAACAGAAGTTGAAAAAGGAAAAGGGCTTACCCTTGAAGATAAACAGGTTCGTAATCGTATTAGCTCAGAGGCAGTACAAAAATTATTAAAACAAAAACCAGCTCCACTTACTTCGAAAAAGAATTTGGCACTTATTGAAGCTGGAAACTTTGATGATGATATGGAGCGTTTAAAAGACGTAGATTGGATTATTGAAGTAGTAGTTGAAAATTTGGCAATTAAACAACAAGTTTTCTCTAAAGTTGACCAATACCGTAAACCAGGAAGTATCGTAAGTTCTAATACATCTGGAATTTCTGTAGAGGCAATGGCGGAAGGACGTTCTGAAGATTTCCAAAAGCATTTCTTAGGAACACACTTCTTTAACCCACCACGTTACTTAAAATTATTAGAAGTAATTCCAACGAAACATACATCTCCTGAAGTGTTCGCATTTATGAAGCAATTTGGAGAAGATGTACTTGGTAAAGGTGTCGTTGAAGCGAAAGATACACCAAACTTCATTGCTAACAGAATCGGGACATATGGTTTGTTAGTAACGGTTCGCGAAATGTTAAAAGGCGAGTATAGCGTTGGAGAAGTTGACTCTATTACTGGACCACTAATTGGAAGACCGAAATCAGCTACGTTCAGAACATTAGATGTAGTTGGACTAGATACATTCGCACACGTTGCAAAAAATGTGTATGACCAAGTAGATGGGGCAGAAAAAGAAGTATTCGAAGTACCTGCATTCATGCAAGAAATGTTAAACAAAGGCTGGTTAGGAAGTAAGTCAGGTCAAGGATTCTTCCTCAAAAAAGGAAAAGAGATTTTAGAACTAGACCCAGCTACATTAGAATATGGTCCACGCAAGAAATTAAAAACAGCTTCAACTGAATTAAGCAAGCAAGAAAAAGGCTTAGCAAACAAAATGAAAGCGCTTGTTTATGCAAATGACCGTGCGGGCCAACTATTATGGAGTATTTTTAGCCCAGTTTTAGTGTATTCTGCCGACCTACTAGGAACGATTGCTGATGATATCGTAGCGATTGACCGTGCTATGAAATGGGGCTTCGGTTGGGAGCAAGGACCTTTTGAAGCATGGGATTCTCTTGGCTTAGAAAAATCAGTTCAGAAGATGGAAGAGGACGGATTAACGGTTCCAGCGTGGATTAAAGAAATGTTAGGAAATGGTTTCACTACTTTCTATAAAGAAGAGGAAGGTAACCTATTCTTTTATCAAAATGGTGAATATAAATTAGTAGAAGAAAATTCTAAAGTAATTAACCTTAAAAAGCTGAAAAAGCAAAAAGGTGTTATTAAGAAAAATAGTGGTGCTAGTTTAATAGACCTTGGAGACGGAGTAGCATTACTAGAATTCCACTCTCATAGCAATGCGATCGGTCTAGACATCCTTCAAATGATTAACTTTGCAGTAGATGAAGTTGAAAAGAACTTTAAAGGCCTCGTGATCGGGAACCAAGGTAAGAACTTCTGTGTTGGAGCTAACCTTGGAATGATCTTAATGGAAGCTCAAGACGATAATATCTATGAATTAGATATGGTTGTTCGCCACTTCCAACAAGCGATGATGAAAATTAAATACAGCTCTAAACCAGTTGTTGCAGCACCATTCGGCATGACACTAGGTGGCGGTGCAGAGGTATGTTTACCGGCTGCTCATATCCAAGCTTCAATGGAAACTTATATGGGTCTAGTTGAAGTAGGTGTTGGCTTAATCCCTGGTGGAGGCGGTAATAAAGAATTATACATTAAGCACTTAGACAGCTTACCAAATGGAGTACAATTCGATCTTCAAAACGTAGCGAATAAAGTGTTCGAATCCGTTGCAATGGCGAAAGTATCCACTTCTGGTGATGAAGCTCGTGATAATAACTTCTTAAATAAAGCAGACGGTGTGAGCGTGAATGGTGATCACCAATTATATGATGCAAAACAAGCTGTATTATCTCTATTTGAAAAAGGCTATAAGCCGCCGGTACGTAAGAAAATCCCTGTTGTCGGTGAAACAGGTTACGCAACTCTATTATTAGGTGCACAAACAATGCTTTACTCTGGTTACATTTCTGAGCATGACTTGAAAATTGCTAAAAAGCTAGCATATGTCATTGCGGGAGGAAAGGTACCGTTTGGAACAGAAGTTGACGAACAATACTTACTAGACCTAGAAAGAGAAGCATTCTTAAGTTTAGTTGCAGAACCAAAAACACAACAACGTATGCAACACATGCTATTAAAAGGAAAACCACTTAGAAACTAATATAAATCAATACATGGTAGCTCTTTTCTAATACTTTAATAGAGTGTTATACACTAATCCTTAAAAGTTACGAAAAGAGCCTATTCTCTAACATACAAGGAAAGAGAGGGAACAAGATGAGAGAAGCGGTAATAGTAGCAGGAGCGCGTACCCCTGTTGGTAAATCAAAAAAAGGATCACTTGCAAATGTGCGTCCCGATGATTTAGGGGCTTTAGTTGTAAAAGAAACATTAAAAAGAGCGGGTAATTATGAGGGAAATATCGATGATTTAATCATTGGTTGTGCGATGCCAGAAGCAGAGCAAGGATTAAATATGGCTAGAAACATCGGAGCGTTAGCTGGATTACCAGATTCAGTACCTGCCATTACAATCAACCGTTATTGTTCTTCAGGTTTACAATCAATCGCTTATGCAGCTGAGAAAATTATGATTGGTCATTCTGATACCATCATCGCTGGTGGAGCAGAATCTATGAGCTTAGTACCGATGATGGGCCATGTGGTTCGTCCTAACGCTAAGCTAGCTGAAACTGCACCACAATATTATATGGGTATGGGTCATACCGCGGAAGAAGTGGCGAAAAAGTACGGAATTTCACGTGAAGACCAAGATGCATTTGCAGTACGAAGCCATCTAAAAGCAGCAAGAGCAATCCAAGAAGGTAAATTTGTTGATGAGATCGTTCCTGTTGATGTCACTCTACGTTCAGTAGGAAAAGACAACAAATTAGTAGAAAGATCATTCCAATTTAGTCAAGATGAAGGTGTTCGTGCTGGTTCTACAGTTGAAACTCTAGGAAAACTTCGTCCAGCATTCTCGGTAACTGGAACTGTAACAGCTGGTAACTCTTCACAAACAAGTGATGGAGCAGCAGCTGTTATGGTAATGGACCGTGAAAAAGCTGACTCTTTAGGATTACAGCCAATGGCAAAATTCAGATCATTCGCAGTTGGTGGAGTCCCACCTGAAATCATGGGAATCGGTCCAGTAGTAGCGATTCCAAAAGCATTAAAAATGGCTGGCCTAGAACTTTCTGATATCGGATTATTTGAACTAAATGAGGCATTTGCTTCTCAATCAATCCAAGTAATTCGTGAATTAGGTATCGACGAAGAAAAGGTAAACGTGAACGGTGGAGCTATTGCTTTAGGTCATCCACTTGGATGTACAGGAGCAAAACTTACTCTAACACTTTTACACGAAATGAAGCGTCGTAATCAGCAGTTCGGTGTCGTTACAATGTGTATCGGTGGCGGTATGGGTGCTGCTGGAGTATTCGAATTACTATAAAACTTAGTTCTCTACGATGAATTGCCTTAATAAAATAACTAGGGAGGGCTTGTACGGCTCTCCCAACCAATAGACTGGAGGAATATGAAAATGTCAAACCAAACTGAAAACCTAATTAAAGGTGGAAGCTTTTTAATTGAAGATGTTTCTTATGACCGCGTGTTTACACCGGAAGATTATACAGATGAGCAAAAAATGATTGCTAAAACAACAGAAGACTATGTAACAAACGAAGTTCTTCCACAAGTAGAACATTTAGAAAACCATGAGTTTGATCGCTCAGTAAAGCTTTTAAAGCAAGCTGGTGAACTAGGTCTTTTAGGTGCAGATGTTCCTGAAGAATACGGCGGACTTTCTTTAGATAAAATCAGTTCAGCTCTTATCGCTGAAAAAATGGCTCGTGCAGGTGGATTCTCTATCTCTCACGGTGCACACGTTGGTATCGGTTCTTTACCAATCGTATTATTCGGAAACGAAGAGCAAAAACAAAAATATTTACCTGCTTTAGCTACAGGTGAAAAATTAGCTGCTTATGCTTTAACTGAGCCAGGTTCTGGTTCTGATGCTTTAGGTGCTAGAACTACAGCTAAATTAAATGCTGAAGGAACTCACTACGTATTAAACGGTGAAAAGCAATGGATCACTAATGCTGGTTTCGCTGATGTATTCGTAGTATATGCAAAAATCGATGGGGAACACTTCTCAGCTTTCATCGTTGAAAGAGAATTCTCTGGAGTGTCAGTAGGTCCAGAAGAGAAAAAAATGGGTATTAAGAGCTCATCAACTCGTACATTAATTTTAGAAGATGCATTAGTGCCAAAAGAAAACCTATTAGGTGAATATGGTAAAGGTCATATTATTGCATTCAATATCTTAAATATTGGCCGTTACAAATTAGGAGTAGGAGCAGTTGGTGGATCAAAAGCTGCATTTGAAATTACAGCTAAATATACAAACCAACGTCAACAATTCAAAACGCCTCTTTCTGGATTTAACTTAACGAAAGAAAAGCTTTCTACTATGGCTTCAAAAATCTATGCTGCTGAAAGCTCTGTATACCGTACAGTTGGTCTTTTTGAAGAGCGTATGAGCAAATTATCGGATGAAGAAGTAAAAGACGGTAAAGCGGTTGCAGCATCTATTGCTGAGTATGCAATTGAGTGCTCATTAAATAAATTCTTTGCTACTGAAGTACTTGATTATGTGGCTGACGAAGGCGTTCAGTTACATGGTGGTTATGGTTTCATGACTGAATATGAAATCGAGAGAGTATACCGTGATTCTCGTATCAACAGAATCTTCGAAGGAACAAACGAAATTAACCGTTTATTAGTTCCAGGAACTTACCTACGTAAAGCATTCAAAGGCGAGCTTCCACTATTCCAAAAAGCGATGGCTTTACAAGAAGAATTAATGATGTTAATGCCTGAAGAGCCAGGTGAAGAGCCTTTAGCACAAGAAAAGTATTTAGTGAAAAATGCGAAGAAAATCGGATTACTAGCAGCAGGTCTTGCAGCGCAAAAATTCGGTAAAGCATTAGAGAAAGAGCAAGAAATCCTTGTGAACATAGCTGACATCGTGTCTAACGCGTATGCAATGGAATCAGCGGTTCTTCGTACTGAAAAAGCTATCGCTAAAGACGGTCTTGAAAAGAGCAAGCAAAAGCTACTGTACACTCAAATTTTCTGTCAAGAAGCTTTTAATGAAATCGAACAACATGCTAAAGAAACACTTGTTGGAACAGAGACTGGAGATACTCTTCGTATGATGATTTCTGCTCTACGTAAATTTACTCGTCATACACCAATCAATGTAATTGCTAAAAAACGTGAAGCTTCAGAGAAATTAATTGAAGCTGAGCGCTTTGTACTATAAGAATGTGTTAGAAGCTCCCTTTATAGGGGGCTTTAAACATTTAATCTCCTATAAAAAATTAAAAAATATTTTTGTTCATGAAGGAATTTTGCAAAAAAAGTCGAATCATAATATCGTGCTGATAGTTATGAAATTGCCTTGGGATATGTTACTATCTTTGTATCATGCATTATTCAGTTCATCTGCAAATTTTATACAAAAAAGGATATGCTAACATAGGATGGTGGAAGTATGCTTACATTTTATTGGTATCCAAAGTGTGGTACATGTCGCAATGCTAAAAAATGGCTAGACGAACATAACGTTTCGTATGATGCAGTACATATCGTGGAAAATCCTCCTTCAAAACAGGAGTTAGAAAAGCTTTATAAGCAGAGTGAATTGCCATTAAAGAAGTTCTTTAATACGAGTGGTCAGAAGTACCGTGAGTTAGGTTTAAAGGACAAGGTTAATTCAGCTTCTGAAGATGAATTATTAAATATTTTAGCTTCAGATGGAATGCTCATTAAGCGTCCATTACTAACAGATGGACAAAAACTAACGGTAGGTTTTAAAGAAGAGGAATATAAAAATACATGGCTTACATAAGGTTTAAGCTTTTCTTTTGTCATGTGTAAATAAGGAGATTGTATTTTTACGATCATATATTGAGTCTTTTAAGAAAAAATGGAGGGATAACAATGAATACACCAAAAGAATTACGTTATTCAGAAGAACATGAATGGGTAAAAGTTGAAGGAGAGAAAGTTCGAATCGGAATTACAGATTTTGCTCAATCAGAGTTAGGCGATATCGTTTTCGTTGAACTACCTGAAGTTGGGGATGAAGTAACAGTAAACGAGCCATTTGGTAGCGTTGAGTCTGTTAAAACGGTATCTGAACTTTATGCTCCTATAAGTGGTAAAGTTGTAGAAGTAAACGAAGACTTAAATGATAGCCCTGAGTTCGTTAACGAATCTCCATATGAAAAAGCTTGGATGATCGTTGTAGAATTAAGCAACCCTTCTGAAGTTGAAGAGTTAATGACTTCAGAACAATATGAAGAAATGATTAAAGAAGACTAATGACTATTGAGAGCGCCTACTTTTGGCGCTCTTTTTGTGTAGTAAGATGTTGAATACCTTTAATTACTATATTTTGAATAGAAAACGTGGGTAAACTAGATGATATAGCTTACTTATTTCGACAAAGGTCTGATAAATATAGGGTTGAAAGGGGAACCATACAATGACATTAAAACAGCAAAAAATAGATGTGACAGATAGAGTGGTAGGTAAATTAAAGAATGGAGAATTGGAACTTTATTTAGAAAATGAGCGAATCGGTAAAATGACATTACCAGAAGGATGTATGCTGGAACTTGAACACCACTTTGAAGGAAGCGGAAAAAGTATATATCAAAACGTTACCACGACTGATCAACCAGAGGCTAAGTATACAGACTGTGATCAGGGTGGCTGGTGTTAAATAAACAGCGGTCATCTTTCCGCTGTTTATTTTTTACTTGGCTTTTTCCTAAAAATTGTACGATTCAACTTCAAACATCTTAAAGAAAGCCTTTAATTGATATGATAATTATATTAAATGCTAGAAATGGGGTAGGAATTGAACACCATTAGCTCGAATAGTGAATAAAGTAAGGTAAACTACAACTCGTTCATAGGTGATCAAAATGAATGATTCGCAGGCGGAAAAAGTAATTATTGTTGAGGGTACATCAGATAAGAGGAAAGTTAAAAATATTGTAAAAGAAGAAGTAGAAATCATTTGTACGAACGGTACAATGGGTATATCTAAGCTAGATGATATGATTGATTCATTATATGGAAAAGATGTTTATATATTGGTGGATGCGGATGAAGCAGGAGAAAAGCTAAGAAAGCAGTTCAAAAGGGAATTCCCTGAGGCTGAGCATTTATATATCGATAAGATGTATAGAGAAGTTGCTAGTTCCCCTGAGCATCATCTGGCAACCGTTTTATTAAGTGCTAATATAGATGTTTACGCGCAGTATTTAGATAAAGGATGAAACTACATGCAAGAGTGGTCACACAAAGAGATAATGACCTATTTAGAAACAGAACATTTTTTTATACTCTACTTATACACCCCACTATGTGGAACATGTCAAGTAGCAGGTAAGATGATTGATATCACCTCGAAACTATTTCCTCAAATTAGATGGGGAAAGACAGATCTGAACTATATACCAGAGTTAGCCGAGAGCTGGTCTGTTGAAAGTGTACCTTGTTTAGTAATCGTAAAGAATAAGCAAATAAGAGAAAAGATTTATGCGGTTCAATCTGTCCCATTTTTATTTGAAAAAATTAAGCAACTGACAGGCTCTTGAGGAGTCTGTTTTTTATTATTTATAGGAATGTTTTAACCTGTCATAAAAGAAAATCCGTTGAAAACATCAGCAAATTTTTTATTTCAATTAGCCTCTTACTAAAATTTCAAAATACTTCCTTGAAAAGGATTTACATACTAATTTCAAAGGGGTATTATATTTAGGGATGCGAAATATCTAAGGGGCGAAATGAATATGGCGTTTTTTAACGAATGGTCAGCTCAGATAAAAAATTATAATAAGAATATCCGATTATCAATAATGGCCACGATTTTTATCCAGATTGGTTTTGGAATTTTCATGGTTATTTATAATTTCTACATTAGAGAATTAGGATTTACAGAACAAGTAAATGGTAAGGTCATTTCTATGACATCGTTAGCAACGGCTCTAATACTAATACCAGCTGGATTACTTAGTGATAAGATTGGCCGGAAAAAAGCTATGTTTTTTGGGGCAGGAGCTACAGCTTTTTTACTATTATTTAGAAGTTTAGTAGAGTTTGAAAGTCTCTTAATAACGTTTGCTTTTTTAACAGGAATAACGTCAGCGTTTCTTCAGGTTTCATCTATTCCGTGGCTTGCGGAGAATTCAAAACCGGAACAACGAGTACATTTATTTAGTATTCATTTTGCAGTAATGACAGGAGCCAATGTCATCGGGAACTTTGGCGGTGGAGTGATGACCGATATATTTTCCCTCTATTTTACTGAATTAATTAGTATTCGACTTACATTAGTAGTTGGAGTTTTTTTCTTTTTAGGTGGGCTCTTTCCGATATTAAAATTTAAAGAAACTCGAAATCAACAACAAATTAACATACAAAATGAACCTTTAATTAAAAAGATTAAAAACAATAGTGATAGTTTCAAAATTATTCTATTATTTGCTGTTGCTCAGCTCTTCATTGGGATTGGGGCTGGACTGGTCATTCCATATCTGAATTTATATTTTGCTGATCGTTTTTCAGCTTCAAATTCGGTAATTGGTATGATTATTTCCTTAGGTCAATCGGCAACAGCGGTAGCGATGATTATCGGACCAATGGTTGTTAGAAAGCTTGGAGAAGTAAAGGCAGTGGTATTCTTACAGTTAATGAGTTTGCCATTTTTACTTTTAACCGCTTATACAGAAAATCTTTGGTTAGCTGCAATTGGATTCTTATTTCGTCAAGCATTAATGAATGCAGGAAATCCTATTCAGATGAGTTTAATGATGTCAAAAGTGGATGATTCGATGAAGGGATTAGCTAACTCTGTAAATCAAATGGTTTTCAATCTCGGTTGGGCTTTCATGGGTCCTGTTTCTACAGGCATTGTTATAATGTACGGTCAGTATTGGGGATATGCACTCGTCTTCTCCATTACCGCATTCTTATATTTAATAGGCTCATTATATTTCTTTGCCGTTTTCAAAGGAATTAATAAGAAAGGTGCCACACCTTCGACAGTGAAGGCTGTGTAATTAACTACAAAATGACATATTTCTCGGGAAATGAAAGACAATGCTACTTTTTAGAGAGCATTGTCTTTCTTTGTTTCATTTTGTAAAAATCCCTCTATAGAATAGCTCTACCCACGTCTATGACATAGGTTATAGTAAACGAGCACCGTAAGGAAATAATCAAAATTAGGATTTAAGCCAGCATGTCGGTAAATTTCATGGTCGAATTAAGGAAGGTAAGTATTGAAATTGTCGAACAAAACTTAGAGGAGTGAGGGTGTTCTATAAGGAATATATGTAAAGAGCTTGTCTGTGAAAATTACGATTCTAACTAAAAAACAGATACAAAGGTATTTCTATTTTTGGGAGGTTGTCATTTTGTTGGATGTTTTACATACTCTAGTTTCGGAAGTAAATACAAGAGGGCATATCAGTACCTTTTTAAAAGGGGTTAACATATCCACTAAGATTAGCAACCAAGAAGATGTAATTTACTTAATAATAGAGGATGGACAAATTAAGTTAGATTCCATATCAAATACAGATATAATCGCAACCATATTAGGAGATAAACACTCAATTTACTCATTAATTACTGGGAAATTAAGACTAAGAGACGGGAAAAAAGAGGGTGTTTTAGAAGTAGAAGCTAATTTTAGGACGATACTTTATCTTGAAACACTGTTTATTCTATCAAAACCTTATTTGCAAGTTTCTTGAAATTTGTTTCAGAAAATTATAATTTAGTTGTTGACTGAGCTTAATTCATCGTGCTATTATCACTTTAAATCACTAAATATTCAAACTACAAACTAAATAGTTTCTTATCAAGAGAGGCGGAGGGACTGGCCCTACGAAGCCCGGCAACCGGTTATTAACACGGTGCTAATTCCAGCAGAGTAAGAATACTCTGGGAGATAAGGAGAGACGTATATTCGCCCCTCTTCTTATGAAGAGGGGCTTTTATCATTTAACCCTCCCAGTAAACGAATTTTGTTAAAACGGGCTTAAAATAAATGCCCCAAAAAAGGAGAGAGAGAAATGACAGAACAAAAAAAGAACTATCGTTTAGAAACTTTAGGAGTGCACGGTGGGTTATCGGCAGATCCTATTACTGGTGCTCGTGCGGTACCAATCTATCAAAACAATGCTTATCAATTTCAAAATACAGAGCATGCTGCTAACCTTTTCGGATTAAAAGAATCTGGATATATTTACTCTAGAATTCACAACCCAACAGTAACCGTATTCGAGGAAAGAGTAAGTTTACTTGAGGGCGGTGTGGGTGCACTAGCTGTGTCGAGTGGTATGGCAGCAATTACAACAGCCATATTAAACTTAGCTGAAGCTGGAGATGAGATTGTAGCATCTTCAAATCTTTATGGAGGAACTTACAATCTATTTACAGTTACCCTCCCAAAGTACGGAATTAAAGTAAACTTAGTGGATTCAACTGATCCAGAAGATTTTAAGGCAGCGATTACTGAAAAAACAAAGGCTGTGTTTGCTGAGACGATTGGAAATCCAAGTTTACGTGTACTAGATATTGAAAATGTGGCAAAAGTGGCTCACGAGGCTGGAGTACCTTTAATCGTCGATAATACTTTTGCTACACCATACTTATGTAGGCCGATTGAACATGGTGCCGATATTGTCATCCATTCAGCTACAAAGTGGTTATTAGGCAATGGAACAACACTTGGGGGAATTATAGTAGACGGAGGGAACTTCGATTGGAACTCACCTAAATTCCCTGGATTTACGCAACCAGACCCTAGCTATAACAACCTTGTATATAGCGAGGCATTAGGAAGTTTAGCGTACATAGTTAAGGCTCGAGTTCAATTACTAAGAGATTTAGGACCTTCACTAAGTGCACAGAATGCATTCCAGTTTACATTAGGATTAGAGACACTGCATGTAAGGATGAAGGAACATATAGCTAACACTAAACGTGTTGTTGAGTATTTAGAAGCTCACCCAGCTGTAAATTGGATTCTTTACCCTGGTCATGAAAAGCATCCTGATAAAGAATTGGCAGATAAATATTTATCAAAAGGCGCAGGTTCAGTTGTGGTCTTTGGTATAGCTGGTGGTAGAGAAGCAGGGGCTAAACTAATAAATAGCTTGCAGTTATGGGCTCATGTTGCCAATGTTGGGGATGCTAAAAGTCTAATCATTCATCCTGCTAGTACCACCCATCAGCAATTAGATTCTGAAGGCTTGAAGGCAGCTGGCGTTCCTGAAGATTTAATTCGTTTATCTATCGGAATTGAAAATGTTGAAGACCTAATAGAGGATTTGGAACAGGCAATCGAAGCGGCAACAGGAGTAAATTCATTAACGGCAAATGCCTAAAATCAAAATTTATATCAGCGAATAACAGACTAGTATAAATTATGACATCCAGTAATTTCTAGTCTGAATATTATTAAATAATACGTTGACACCCTATTATTAACGTGATACGATATCCCTCGTGAATAAGACTACTAAACTTGTTTAAAGTGTTAATATGATAAAGAATTAGTTTGAAAACTTTATAGACCGTTTTGCTCTTATCAAGAGAGGTGGAGGGATGTGCCCTATGAAGCCCGGCAACCGTCAATATTTCTAATGTTGAAATTGGTGCCAATTCACACAAAACTTAGGTTTTGGCAGATGAGAGAAAGGACATAAATCATTATGCCTTTCTGCTCTTTTGCAGAAAGGCATTTTTGTTTTCTTTAACTGTGTATGAATCACCATCATTAGGTAAGGATAACATTAACAAAACGGTCTGTTTAACCTATAAATCTCTGTAGTTTTATGCGAGCAATCGGATTAAAAGAGGGGTGAGCAATCGTGATATCGATAAAAAATGTGAAAAAAATTTATCCTTCCCAAAAAGGAAAAGTAACAGCCGTTGACGATGTAAGCATTGAAATTAAAGAAGGAGAAATCTTTGGTGTTATTGGTTATAGTGGTGCAGGGAAGAGTACATTAATCAGAATGCTAAATGGTCTTGAAATCCCTACAGAAGGATCTGTAGTTGTTGCTAATAAAAAAGTTTCTAACATTAAAGGCAGTGAGCTTAGAAAGGCTCGCCAAGAAATCAGTATGATATTTCAACACTTTAACTTATTATGGTCCAGAACGGTTAGAGAAAATATAGCCTTTCCGTTGGAGATTGCTGGTATACCAAAATCTCAAAGACAAAAACGAGTAGATGAACTAATCAATTTAGTTGGTTTGTCAGGCAGAGAAGATGCGTATCCCTCGCAGCTAAGTGGTGGACAAAAGCAACGTGTTGGAATCGCTCGTGCTCTTGCTAATAACCCAAAAGTTTTACTGTGTGATGAAGCTACGTCAGCTCTTGATCCACAAACAACGGACTCAATCCTAGAGTTATTAGTAGATATTAATAAAGAACTAGGATTAACGATTGTATTAATAACCCATGAGATGCACGTGATTAGAAAAATCTGTCACCGAGTTGCCGTAATGGAAGGTGGAAGAGTGGTTGAACTAGGACCTGTCCTAGATGTATTTAAAAATCCTCAACAAGACATTACAAAACGTTTCGTTCAGCAAGTAACGGAGCCAGAAGAAACGAAAGAAACCATTGATCATTTATTAGAGGCTTATCCACATGGAACGGTAATTCAATTAGGTTTTGTCGGAGAAGCAGCAGAACAGCCTCTTATTACAAATGTAATTAGAAATTATCAAGTTACGGTAAATATTTTACAAGGGAAAATTTCGCAAACTCAAAATGGTTCTTATGGGACACTCTTTATCCACTTAGATGGGGATAAAGAAGAGATTTCAAAGGCTATTGATTATATCCATTCACAGCAAGTGGGAGTGGAGGTGATGACAAGTGGTTGAAGAACTATTTCCAAATGTTAAATGGGAGAGAATGTGGGAAGCAACACTTCAAACATTATATATGTCAGCCATATCAGTAGTTGTAACTTTTATATTAGGAATCACATTAGGGTTACTATTGTTTTTAACAGCCAAAGGGAACATTTGGGAAAATGCAATTATTAATAAAATTATTAGTGCGATTGTTAATGTGTTTAGATCGATTCCTTTTATCATCCTAATTGTCCTTCTCATTCCTTTCACTAAGTTAATCATGGGATCCATAATTGGAGAGAATGCCGCATTACCAGCGTTAATTATCGGTTCTGCTCCATTCTATGCTCGTATGGTTGAAATTGGATTAAGAGAGATTGATAAAGGTGTAATTGAAGCAGCGAAATCAATGGGAGCAAAAACAAGTACAATTATCCTGAAGGTGCTTCTGCCAGAATCGATGCCGGCATTAGTCTCAGGTATCACAGTAACGGCTATTGCACTAGTTAGCTATACAGCTATGGCAGGGGTAATTGGAGCTGGTGGACTTGGTAACCTAGCATATCTCGAGGGGTTCCAAAGAAGTCGTAATGATGTAACGGTAATGGCTACTATTATCATTTTAATTATTGTATTTATCATCCAATACATTGGTGATGTTATAACAAACAAACTAGATAAGAGATAAGGAGAAAAACATAATGAAAAAATGGTTAACTGTTTTATTGTCACTTTCTTTAGCATTGGTACTTGCAGCATGTGGTACGGCTAAAGATGAAAATAATGCTTCAGGCGGTAATAACGAAGGTGAAACAACTGAATTAGTAGTAGGAGCTTCAAACGTTCCTCATGCTGAGATATTAGAAGAAGCAAAATCAATTCTAGCTGAACAAGGTGTAGATCTTAAAATTGAAACATTCCAAGACTATATCATTCCTAACCAAGCCCTAGAGTCAAAAGAACTTGATGCTAACTATTTCCAACACATTCCTTATTTAGAAGCTCAAATGGCTGAGCACGGTTACGATTTCGTAAATGCTGGTGGAATTCACATTGAGCCAATTGGTGTTTACTCAAAAAAATACAAAAGCTTAGATGAACTACCAGATGGAGCTACAATCATTATGAGCAGCTCGGTTGCTGACCACGGTCGTATTCTAACGATGCTTGAAAAAGAAGGCTTAATAAAATTAAATGCAGATGTAGAAAAAGTGAAAGCTACTGTTGATGATGTATTAGAAAATGCAAAGAACTTAAAGTTCCAAACAGAATATGAAGCGGCATTACTTCCACAAATCTACAACAACGATGAAGGCGATGCGGTACTAATCAACTCTAACTATGCAATCGATGCTGGTTTAAATCCTTTAGAGGACTCAATCGCAATTGAAGATAAAGAATCTCCATATGTAAACGTAATTGCTGTTCGTAAAGGCGACGAAACAAAAGAAGCTATTACAAAATTAGTAGAAGTATTACGTTCAAAAGAAATTCAAGACTTTATTTTAGAAAAATACAAAGGTGCAGTTGTACCGGTTACTGAATAATAGAGAAGGAAGGTTGACCTAAAAGGAGAAAATTCTTTTTAGGTCAGCCTTTTTCTTTTAATTGATTTATTCAAAATAGACCTATCGACAGAAAGGATATTCAGTTCTAGTACTTCGTAGGCGGAAAGCGAAGTGCCTGGAACGGAAATCAACAGACAAGGTTCAGTGTTATAAACAAGTCTTTTGTGAACTCAACCTGTAGCTTGACTAGAATAGATTACTTTTGTTTAAAACATACTAATTGTGATGATAGCGATCACTACATTTTCACATGTATTACATAGTAAGTGGTCGAGTTTACAAAAACAAAATTCACACTGAATGGAGCTGTAAATATTAATGGAACATCAATATGAAATAAGAAATTCAACTGAAGAAGCACTTCACGAATATAAAGCTGGGTTGGGTACCTTTACACAAAAAATGCCTGATATCGCTAGACATTATAATGCATTTACGGAAGCTTGTTTTAAAGAAGGATCTCTTTCACAAAAAGAAAAACATTTAATTGCTTTAGGAATCAGTATTTATGCTCAAGATGAGTATTGCATTATTTATCATGTAAAGGGTTGCATTGACCAAGGTGCATCTGAGGAAGAAATTTTAGAAGCCGTTGGTGTAACAGCAGCCTTTGGTGGGGGAGCAGCCATGAGTCAGGCTGTTACTTTAGTTCAAGAGGCTATGGAAGACCTAAATCAAATGAAACAATAACGAAGAGTTTAGTCCAATAAAGTGGAAAAAGCTCTAAATGGAAGGATTCATCCAGAATTCTATGTTAATAAGAGTTCACTCCTCCATATCCATTCTCAAGCGTTCATATGGGATATTATGATGTGTAATCGACTTTGAGTAGCGTGCTTAATGAATGTTACCATTAAATTGTTACCAAAAAGTCGTGTAAAGCGATAATATCGAAAGGATGAATCGTTATCAGTCATTTACAGCTGAATTATACGAGTGATATGGAGAAGGCTATGTATAGTGCACATGGGGTTGGTTATGAAACTTATTGCAGAAAACATGAGATTAGAATGAGGATAGAAAAAAGTAGGCAACAGGACTATTTAAAGAGTCAACGAATGATTGCTGATATCGGACGAAAGCTTCGAATTTAAATAATTATTATATATAGAAAGAACTAAGACCAGTGTTCAATGTGCACTGGTTATTTTTATTTCAAAAATCCCCCTGTTTTATCTATAGTCTAGTATAATAAAAGCTCCGCATACAAATGTTTATTAACATTTTTCTGAATAAGATTTTTTGATGCTTTTTTATATACCATTCTCAATTAGTTTTATGTACATAAAAAGATTTTTTAAGGAAAAAATAGGTTTGACTTGTTTAAACCAGAGGATGTCCGTTGTTTTAAATATTGAATAGAATACAGTTATAACAAGCGTTTGAGCGTTTTTAAGTAATTCTTAATAAAATAATTAACACTGCATAAGAGTTGCTATCACATTTCATTTGTTATAAGATTGTAATGATAATAAAATGAGAATAGAAAAGTTGGCAATAATAAGTCAATTGGATACAAACTTTCTTTCATTTACGGAGGTATAATAATGGCAGGATCGACTTTAACAATTAAAGATCTTCAAGTTGCAATTGAAGGTAAACAAATTTTAAAAGGTGTTAACCTTGAAGTTAAAGGTGGAGAAATTCACGCAATCATGGGACCTAACGGAACGGGTAAATCTACTTTATCTTCTGCAATCATGGGTCACCCTAAATATGAAGTAACAGGTGGAAGTATTTCGTTAGATAACGAAGATGTACTTGAGATGGAAGTAGATGAGCGCGCTCGTGCTGGTCTTTTCTTAGCTATGCAATATCCAAGCGAAATCAGCGGTGTGACAAATGCTGACTTCTTACGTTCAGCTGTTAACAGCCGTCTTGGAGAAGGAAATGAAGTTTCTTTAATGAAATTCATTCGTACAATGGATTCAAAAATGGATTTCTTAGAAATGGATCAAGATATGGCACAACGTTACTTAAATGAAGGTTTCTCTGGTGGAGAGAAGAAACGTAATGAGATTCTTCAATTAATGATGCTTGAGCCTAAAATTGCTATTCTTGATGAAATCGATTCTGGACTAGATATCGATGCATTAAAAGTAGTTTCAAAAGGGATCAATGAGATGCGCGGAGAAGACTTTGGTTGCTTAATCATCACTCACTATCAACGTCTTTTAAACTATATCACTCCTGACTTTGTCCACGTAATGATGCAAGGTCGTATTGTTAAATCTGGCGGACCTGAGCTTGCACAAAGATTAGAAGCTGAAGGATACGATTGGATTAAAAAAGAGCTTGGCATTGAAGACGAAACTGTTGGGCAATAAGCGTTAGGAGGATCAAGATGACGACTGAAACGAAACAACCATTTGATAAGGAGTATGTTAGCTCTTTTTCTAACGAGATGGGCGAACCAGCTTGGCTAACTGAACTCCGTTTAGAAGCGCTTTCTAATGTTGAATCATTACCGCTTCCTAAACCAGATAAAACAAAAATTGATAAATGGAATTTTACTCAATTTGAAAAGCATATTGTAAAAAGTGACGATTTTGCTTCTTTAAATGATTTACCAGAAGAAGTTAAATCTCTTATTGATATAGAAGCTACTGAGAAGAATTTATATATTCAAAGAAATAACCGTCCTACATTCCTTGCTGCTTCAAAAGAGCTTCAAGATAATGGGGTTATCTTTGTAGATATTTTTACAGCTGCTCGCGAGCATGGAGAATTACTACAAAAATACTTCATGAAAGACGGAGTTAAGCCAGATGAGCATAAGCTTACTGCTTTACATGCTGCACTTTTAAACGGTGGAGTATTCTTATACGTACCGAAAAATGTTGTGCTTTCAGAACCTATCCAAGCTGTATTTATTCATGATGACAAAGAAACGAATCTATTTAACCACGTATTAGTAGTGGCTGAGGATAACAGTGAAGTTACTTATGTTGAAAACTATATTTCAACAGTAGATTCAGCTGAAGGTATTTTTAATATTGTGACGGAAGTAATTGCAAATGCAAATACAAAAGTACAATATGGTGCGGTAGATACACTTGCAAAGGGAACTACAACTTATGTAAACCGTCGTGGAGTAGCTGGGAGAGATGCTCGTATTGAGTGGGCTCTTGGATTAATGAACGATGGCAATACGGTATCTGAAAATGTAACAAACCTAATGGGCGATGGATCTTTCGGAGATACAAAAACAGTTGTAGTAGGTCGCGGAGAGCAAACTCAAAACTTCACAACAAGTGTTGTGCATTTTGGAAAACGTTCTGAAGGTTATATCTTAAAACACGGTGTTATGAAAGATAGCGCTACTTCAATCTTTAATGGTATCGGTAAAATTGAACATGGTGCTTCTAAAGCGAATGCGGAGCAGGAGTCTCGTGTACTTATGCTAAGCGAAAAAGCTCGTGGAGATGCAAACCCAATTCTATTAATTGATGAAGATGATGTAACGGCAGGACACGCAGCATCAGTTGGACGTGTAGATCCACTTCAGCTTTATTACTTAATGAGCCGTGGTATTCCGCAAAAAGAAGCAGAACGTCTTGTTATTCATGGTTTCTTAGCTCCTGTTGTTAATGAACTACCAATTGAAGGAGTTAAAAAGCAGCTTGTTGAAGTGATTGAAAGGAAAGTAAGATAATGGATATCCGAGATATTCGTCAATACTTCCCTATTTTAGATCAGGAGGTAAACGGGAAACCTCTTGTTTACCTCGATAGCGCTGCTACTTCTCAGAAACCAGTCCAAGTAATTGAAACATTAGAGAAGTACTATCGTGAGTACAACTCAAATGTGCATCGAGGTGTTCACACTCTCGGTACAAGAGCAACGGATGGGTACGAAGGGGCTAGAGAAAAGGTTAGTAAGTTCATCAACGCGAAATCTTTTGAGGAAGTAGTCTTTACTAGAGGGGCAACTACCGCTCTTAATATGGTAGCTTCTAGTTATGGTAGAGACAATTTACGTGAAGGTGATGAGATTGTTATCTCATATATGGAGCACCACGCTAATATCATTCCTTGGCAACAAGTAGCGAAATTAACAGGTGCCACTCTAAAATATGTGCCTCTTCAGGAAGATGGTACGATTTCTTTAGATGATATGAGAGAGACCGTTACTACTAATACAAAGATTGTTTCTATTATGCAAGTTTCCAATGTTCTAGGAGTTATGAATCCTATTAAAGATATTGCTAAAATTGCACATGAACATGGAGCAATCATGGTTGTGGACGGTGCTCAAAGTGCTCCACACATGAAGATTGATGTTCAAGACTTAGATTGTGATTTCTTAGCTTTCTCAGGACATAAAATGTGTGGACCTACTGGAATTGGTGTTTTATATGGAAAGAAACAATACTTAGCCAACATGGAACCATTCGAATTTGGTGGGGAAATGATTGACTTTGTAGGGTTACAAGAGTCTACTTGGAAGGAGTTACCTTGGAAGTTTGAAGCGGGTACTCCCATCATCGCTGGTGCCATTGGGCTTGGTGCAGCAATCGACTTTTTAGAAGAAGTTGGGTTGTCTAACATTGAAGCTCATGAACATAAGCTTGCTGCTTATGCACTTGAGAGAATGAGCCAAATTGAAGGTATGACCATATATGGACCTAAAGATCCGAACAAACGTGCAGGACTAGTAACGTTTAATATTGATGACGTTCACCCGCACGATGTTGCAACGGTATTAGATGCTGAAGGAATTGCCGTTCGTGCAGGACATCACTGTGCACAGCCATTAATGAAGTGGTTAAAAGCTTCTGCTACGGCTCGTGCAAGTTTTTACCTGTACAATACGGAAGAAGATATTGATAAGCTTGTAGAAGGGCTTGTCAAAACAAAGGAGTATTTCAGCGATGTCTTCTAATAATTTAGATACACTTTACAGACAGGTAATTATGGATCATTATAAAAATCCTCGGAATAGAGGAATTTTAGATGAGAATAGTTTAACGATAAATATGAATAACCCAACTTGTGGGGACCGTATTCAATTAACATTGAAGCTAGACGAGGGAAAAGTAGTGGACGCCAAGTTTGAAGGTGAAGGATGCTCGATCTCAATGTCTTCTGCTTCCATGATGACTCAAGCCGTTAAAGGGAAAAATGTTGAGGAAGCTCTAAAGCTATCAAAGATTTTTTCTGAAATGATGCAAGGGAAAGAATACGAAGATGATATTGACTTAGGTGATATCGAAGCTCTTCAAGGTGTTTCAAAGTTTCCAGCTCGTATTAAGTGTGCAACGTTGGCTTGGAAGGCAATGGAGAAGGGTCTTAAGGAAGAAGAACAACAATAAGAAGGATACTAAGAGTCATTTGTATCCATAACGAATGGAGGAATCGACGATGGCTAAAAAAGCGCCAGAAATCGGTGATTATAAATATGGTTTTGCCGATAAAGACGTTTCCATTTTCCGATCTAAGCGTGGTCTAACACGTGAAATCGTGGAAGAGATTTCAAAAATGAAGGAAGAGCCTCAGTGGATGCTTGACTTCCGTCTGAAATCATTGGAACACTTTTATAATATGCCAATGCCACAATGGGGCGGAGACTTAATGGCATTGAACTTTGATGAAATTACGTATTACGTAAAACCATCAGAGAAAACAGAACGTTCTTGGGATGAGGTACCTGAAGAAATTAAACAAACGTTTGATAAATTAGGTATTCCAGAAGCGGAACAAAAATATCTTGCTGGGGTATCTGCTCAGTATGAATCTGAAGTAGTTTACCACAACATGCAGGAAGATCTAGAAGCTTTAGGAATCGTATTCAAGGATACGGATTCAGCTCTTAAAGAAAATGAAGACATTTTCCGTGAGCACTGGGCTAAAGTAATTCCACCAACGGACAACAAGTTTGCTGCACTTAACTCTGCAGTTTGGTCAGGTGGTTCATTCATCTACGTACCAAAAGGAATTAAAGTAGAAACTCCTTTACAAGCGTACTTCCGTATTAACTCTGAAAATATGGGTCAGTTCGAACGTACGTTGATTATCGTTGATGAGGGAGCGCATGTTCACTATGTTGAAGGTTGTACAGCTCCTGTATATACAACAAACTCATTACACAGTGCGGTTGTTGAAATCATCATCAAAAAAGATGCTTATTGCCGTTATACAACGATTCAAAACTGGGCAAATAACGTTTTCAATCTGGTAACAAAGCGTGCAGTTTGTGAAGCGAACGCAACAATGGAATGGATTGATGGTAACATCGGTTCTAAATTAACGATGAAATACCCAGCCGTTATTCTTAAAGGTGAAGGTGCTCGTGGTATGACTCTTTCTATCGCTCTTGCTGGTAAAGGTCAACACCAAGATGCTGGTGCGAAAATGATTCACTTAGCACCAAACACATCTTCAACAATCGTATCAAAATCAATTTCGAAACAAGGTGGAAAAGTTACTTACCGTGGTATCGTTCACTTTGGTCGTAAAGCAGATGGCGCTCGTTCAAATATCGAGTGTGATACGTTAATCATGGATAATCAATCAACTTCAGATACAATTCCATACAACGAAATCTTAAATGATAACATCTCTCTTGAGCACGAAGCAAAAGTTTCGAAAGTATCAGAAGAGCAGTTATTCTATCTAATGAGCCGTGGTATTTCAGAGGAAGAAGCAACAGAAATGATCGTAATGGGCTTCATCGAGCCATTTACGAAAGAACTTCCAATGGAATACGCAGTTGAAATGAACCGTCTAATCAAGTTCGAAATGGAAGGTTCAATCGGTTAATAATAAATGTAAAATCCGTTCATCCTTGGGTGAACGGATTTTTTGTATACTTCTTAAAAATACGCATGTTAAACTAACGATATCAACAACTATGAATGGAGGAGGTTTCTTTGATTCATATCGGTCTTACAGGTTGGGGAGATCATGACAGTATATATAGTCCTAGCTCCTCACCTAGAAATAAATTAAAGGACTATGCCGGATTTTTTCCGACAGTAGAAGTGGATGCCTCCTTTTATGCCGTACAACCTATTAGGAATTCACAAAGGTGGGTGGAAGATACTCCGTCTACTTTTCAGTTTATTGTGAAGGCGTATCAAGGGATGACGGGTCACCAGCGAGGAGATATCCCTTTTCAGAGTAGAGAAGAAATGTTTCAGGCATTTATAGAATCGTTACAGCCTTATATACAATCAAATAAATTAGCCTTGGTCTTGTTTCAATTTCCGCCTTGGTTTGATTGTAAAAAAGACAATGTAGATTATTTGAGATGGTGCAAACATCAAATGGGTGAGATACCATGTGCGTTAGAGTTTCGTCATCAATCATGGTTTCGTCCTCTATATATGGAAAAAACAATCGAATTCATGAAAAAAGAAAACTGGATTCATAGTATTTGTGATGAACCTCAATCAGGAGAAGGTTCTGTTCCAACAGTACTTGAGTTAACTAATCCTGAAAAAGTATTAGTACGATTTCATGGTCGTAACGTATACGGTTGGCAAAAGAGAAATGCAGAGAATTGGAGAGAAGTAAGATACTTATACCGTTATAATGAGGAAGAGCTCATGGAATGGAAAACATATTTAGAAATTTTACATACAAACTGCAAAGATGTTTTCGTTGTATTTAATAATAATTCCGGTGGAGATGCGGCGGATAATGCAAGACAACTTATATCTTTAATGGGAATTGAATATGTTAATTTAGCACCTCGTCAATTAGATTTATTTTAATTTACCTTGGGCCCTGAAACAGCAATACTACTAAAAGGTTGGTGGGAATAGAATGGAATGGATTACGTTGATAGTAATCGGTCTGTTAGCTGGTTTTATAGGGGCATTAGTTGGTTTAGGCGGAGGAATTATTATTGTCCCGTCTTTATTATATTTTGGCAGTTATACGTTCCTTTTAGATGAGGTAACCCCACAGGTTGCGGTTGGAACGTCACTTTTAATTATGATTTTTACAGGATTATCTTCTACATTGACCTATTTAAAGCATAAAACCGTTGATTATAAAAGTGGGTTGATTTTCTTTATGGGAAGTGGTCCTGGTAGCCTTTTAGGCGCTTGGATCAACCGTGATCTAGACATAAATACATTCAATATTTATTTTGGGATATTTATGATATTTGTTTCCATCATCCTAATGATTCGAAATAAATTAAAACCGCTGACCCCTAAAAAAGGCTACAGAATCAATAGAACCTTTATTGATCAAAGGGGAGCGACCTTTGAATATGGGTATTCTCCTTTCCTTGGTCTATCTCTATCGTTTGTTGTTGGATTTATATCGGGTATTTTTGGTATTGGTGGAGGGTCACTCATGGTACCGGCTATGATTCTTATCTTCTTGTTTCCACCACATGTTGCCATCGCTACCTCTATGTTTATGATCTTTCTTTCTTCTATTGTTAGCTCGGGAGCACATATCAGTCTCGGAAATGTAAACTGGCTTTATGCCTTGGCTCTTATACCGAGTGCTTGGCTTGGTGCTAAACTTGGTGCAACAACAAACACAAAAATTAAAAGCAATACCCTTGTGCAAATCTTAAGAATTATGTTAATCGTTGTTGGTATCCGATTAATTTATCAGGGTTTTGCAGGCTAGATATAGGTAATAACACAGTTTATACACGCTTTTCCCTCTTTTCTCATAACTTGATAGGGAAGGAGGCGTGATAAAAATGATGGAACTTTCACCAATTGAAATTAACGGTCACACATTTTTAAGCGTATCTGTAAAATTGCCGAAAACAAATTTGCTCGTTGTGACGAGTGATAAAGGATATATAATGTGTGGTGCTCTGGATGTCGCGTTATTAAATGAGAAGCTGAAGGATAGAAAAGTAATAGCAGGAAGAGCTGTAGGCGTAAAAACAATTGAACAGCTATTAAATGCACCTTTAGAGTCTGTCACATATGAAGCCGAGGCCCTTGGTGTTACTAAAGGAATGATTGGCAAAGACGCTTTATTAAAGATGATTTAAATGGAGGCTCGCTTCTAAAGTGAGCCTTCATTTTATTTTGTTTTTTGAATAGAACTTTCAAAAAGCACTATTTATTAACAATTTAGACATAAAATAAGTACTTATTACCATTGAAAATATAGGTAATCAAGCTTATTGTATTTTTATAATAGAAAAAAATGTCGTAAGTTGCAATTTTTTCTTGTTACACGAACATAGAAAGATTACTTACATTTGAAATGGGAGTTTTGCATGAGATTAGTAGCAACAGCAACTGTAAAGCCGGGTGCAATCCTTGCAAAAGCAATCTACAATGATAAAGGACAGACGTTGCTTAGTGAGGGTGTTGAGTTGGGTGAGAGAGTACTCCTACGACTAGTAAACCTAGGGATTACTTACATTTATATAAAAGACCCTAATACAGCAGACATTAACCATAATGATCCAATATCCGGGAAACTAAGAAGAGAAGCCATGACGACCATAGAATCAACATTTAAGCAGGTCTACAAAGACACTTCTATATCCAATTCTTTCGTCATTGAGAAAGCTTCGAAGCGTTTCACAGAACTTATTCGTCATATAATGAGTGAAATCCGTGGTAATGAGGATTTAATTACGATCATATCTGATGTTTATACATATGATAATTATATTTTTACCCATTCTCTAAATGTCACGATGTACTCTTTAGCGATTGGGATGGAGCTTAAGTTACCACCCAAACAATTAGAGCTTCTAGGCATGGGAGCCATTCTCCATGATGTAGGGAAGATGAAAATCCCTTCTGAGATTCTGCTTAAACCTGGTCGCCTTACGAGTGAGGAATTTGAGGAGGTAAAGAAACATCCAGAAGAAGGGTTCAATATTCTTCGGAATGTGCCAGGCATCTCTTTACTAATCGCTCACTGTGCGTATCAACATCATGAGCGGGTAAATGGTTCTGGTTATCCGAGAGGGTTAACTGAAGAATCAATACATAGCTTTGGAAAAATAATTGCCGTAGCTGATGTATTTGATGCCGTTACCTCAAATCGAATATATAGACGGGCCATGCTACCCCATGATGGTCTGGAAATATTATTTGCTGGAGTAGGTACACTGTTTGATAGTAAAGTGGTTGAAGCGTTTAGAAGATCGGTTGCTATTTATCCTGTAGGAATAACGGTAGAATTAAATGATGGTCGTTTGGGGGTTGTTTCTAACCAAAATAATGGGCTCAGTGATCGCCCTATTGTAAGGGTATTAGAAGAGAACGGGATATCCGTTTGTCCATACGAACTTGATTTAAGTAAGGAACTGTCTGTCATGATTACAGGCTGTGATACAACCTTCCCAAAAAATTAATCGATAATTTAAATATTTTTGCGCTAGCTCCCCCCTTTATTGCATACATATAGCTTGTAAGGGGGGATTTGTCTTGCTCAAATTTCGCGGTAATCTCCCACGGAGAGGTCCGTTGCCATTTCGTTATGTATTTCTATTAACCTTTATCTTTTTTATCTTTTCTACGGCGGCAGGCTTGTGGGTTATTAATGAAGGTTTAAAGCCAACATTAGTCAGTTATGCAGAATCACAAACGAGAAAAATCGCTTCTCTAGTGATTAATAAGGCTATTAATAAAAAAATTGCTAATGTTATGGATATTAATGAGATTATTAGAAAGGACCCTGAAACTTCACTTACTATTTTTGATGCGGAAAAAATTAATCGAGTGATGGGCGAAACGAGTGATTTAGTACTCAGCCATATTAAAAAGGCTGAAAGTGGAGATTTAGCTGCTTTAGAATCGATTACAGATATTGAGATTGAAACAGATGACTCGAAAAGTGGGAATGGAATCGTCTATTATGTTCCGATGGGGCAAGCAACAAACAACGCCCTTTTGGGGAACTTAGGACCGAAAATTCCTGTTAGATTTAATGCCATCGGGGACATAGAAACCAATGTTGAAACGATCACAAAAGAGATTGGAATTAATAATATTTACGTAGAAGTAATCATTAAATTGAAAGTAAATGTGCAAATTATTATTCCATTTGCAACGAAAGTGACCACATATAAGCAAGATATTCCTGTAGCAATTGGTATTCTTGAAGGTGAAGTACCTCAATTTTATAATGGTTCAGGTCAGGGAGGCACTCCATCCCTAGAATTGCCAGTAAATCAGTAATTGTCAAAAGGTTAATATCCTGATATAGTATAAAAGAAATTGAATAATAACCTTATCATTTCGGTGGGGTAGAGGCGCAATATTAAAGAGTAAGCTGTGTGAGGATGACAACGAAGATCACAGATGAAAGGGAATATTGCCGAAGTAGAATAGACGGGTCGAAGTTTATTTTACTGGGGTTGCTCCTGAATAAGGGCAACACTGTCATTATAGAGAAATCTCTATGATGGGGAGCTACAGATCGTGATGGAGAAACTAATTACTTAAATTCAAAAGAGTAATGATGGAATTTTCTCTATCGTTACTCTTTTTTTGTGTAAAAAAGTTTGCTCCCTCCCCAAAAATAAAAGGAGGACTAACAATGGAAAATACGATATTCTCACTATTGCCACCAGTCGTTGCAATAGTAATGGTTATCTTAACTAGAAGAGTATTATTATCTCTAGGTGTAGGAATATTTACAGCTGCATTATTATTAGCAGATTTTCATGTAGGAGAAACCTTTAGCATTATCTATGATGCTGTAAAAGGTATTTTTGTTTCAGATGGAGCTTTAAATACTTGGAACGTGTATATTATCTTTTTCTTACTAGTTTTAGGAGTCATAACGGCCTTTATTTCTATCTCAGGTGGTAGCCGTGCGTTTGGTGAGTGGGCAATGAAACGTGTTAAGACTAGAGCTGGTGCTCAGATTGTCGGAGCGGTTTTAGGTGTTATAATCTTTATTGATGATTACTTTAACGCCCTTGCTGTTGGCCAAATTTCAAGACCCATAACGGATAGACAAAGGGTTTCTAGAGCAAAACTTGCTTATTTAATTGATTCAACGTCGGCTCCTGTGTGTGTAGTTTCACCAATTTCGAGTTGGGGAGCATACATTATTGCATTAATTGGAACCATTTTAGCCGCTCATAATATCACGGAATACTCAGCGTTTTCAGCTTTTATCCAAATGATACCTATGAATCTATACGTTTGGGCAACACTTGGAATGGTATTCATTATTTCAATCAGAAATATTAACTTCGGTCCAATGAAGCAGCATGAATTACGTGCAATCACTACAGGTGAGGTGCTAGATCCAAATAAGCCAGCACCAGGGGAATTAAAGGATGACCTGCCAACTAGTAAAACAGGATCTGTAGGAGATTTAATCTGGCCAATCCTTGCTTTAGTTGTAGGAACTGTTGGTGCAATGCTTTGGACAGGCTATGGAGCAATTGAAGGGAAAGCGACCATTCTAGCTATTTTTGAAAACACGGATGTAGCTAAATCCTTAATCTTAGGTGGATTAGTTGGTTTAGCAGTGACCTTACTTCTATACTTCCGCCAAGTGTTCGTGCTTAAAGGTGTGGGAGCCAATACTTTATCTACTGGTTTTATAGAAGGTATTAAATCGATGTTACCAGCCGTTTACATCTTAATATTTGCTTGGGCAATTGTTGATTTGATCGGTCGTTTAGAAACGGGTAAGTATCTGGCAACAGTTGTTGAAAATTCTAATATTAATACAGCTTTTCTACCGGTTATACTATTTGTTATTGCTGGAGTGATGGCTTTCTCAACTGGTACTTCATGGGGTTCTTTTGGAATCTTACTACCAATAGCATGGGATATTGCAGCAGCAACAGATATTAATTTGCTTTCTCCTGCGATGGCTGCTGTTTTAGCCGGAGCAGTCTTTGGAGATCACTGTTCGCCAATCTCAGATACGACAATCCTTTCATCTACCGGGGCTGGATGTAACCATATAGATCATGTAATCACACAACTGCCATATGCTCTAACTGCAGCCGTGATTGCTATAATTGGATATTTTATTATTGGTTTTACTGGAAGTACGATAATCGCGCTTGCAGCCGTGATTGTTCTACTAGTAGCTTTTACATTTATAGCAGGAAAAAATAAACTAGAAATGCAATAAATACCTAAGGAATCTGACTTTTATCAGGTTCCTTATTTTTTTATTAGTATGAAAAAAGCCATGAGTAATGAATATTCTGAAAATAAATTGAAAGTTTTCAAATCTTTTGAATACTATTATAAGGAGGAGGTGGATAGTTGTTTTAATATAATAAAAAACTAGTAATCTTTGTTATTGCTTTCACTATTTTAATGTACTACAGGTATAAATTAAAAATGATTACTATTCCACAAATAATGTTTTGACAGATGTAAGAAAACTAGCTATACTAATTTTAGATTATATTAAAAAATCAGAAAATATAAAAAGTTCCAATTGTTCTTTTAATTGAAACAAGTTGGAACCAATAGGGGGTAAACTAACGATGGATAATCGTCCACAGTGGGGGACACGTGCAGGGTTTATCTTAGCGGCTGTTGGTTCAGCAGTTGGTCTAGGTAACATTTGGCGTTTCCCAGCAGTAGCTTATGAAAATGGTGGAGGAGCCTTTTTCCTTCCATATTTATTCGCATTATTAACAGCAGGTATTCCACTCTTAGTTCTTGAGTTTACACTAGGACATAAATATCGTGGATCAGCACCATTAACTTATGCTAAGTTAAATAAAAGATTTGAGTGGCTTGGTTGGTGGCAAGTAGCGATTTCCTTTATTATCTCAACTTATTATGCTGTAATAATTGCATGGGCAATGAGCTTCGCAGGATTCTCTTTCAGTTTGAAATGGGGAGATGATCCAGGTTCGTTCTTATTCGGTGATTATTTAAAGCTTGCTGAAACACCAGGAGATGTAGGTGGAATTGTTCCAGGAGTATTTCTACCGTTAATTATTGTTTGGGTTATTACTTTAGGGGTTCTTTTCAAAGGTGTTAAAAAAGGTATCGAAGTTGCGAACAAAATCTTTATTCCTGCACTAGTTATTTTATTCTTAGTTATTGTTGTTCGTGCATTAACACTTGATGGAGCTGCACAAGGTTTAGAAGCATTCTTTAAACCAGATTGGAGCAAAATTGCTGATGGTAAGGTTTGGGTAGCTGCATATGGTCAAATCTTCTTCAGTTTATCCATTGCCTTTGCTATTATGATCACATATTCAAGCTATCTACCTAAGAAAACGGATATCACAAATAATGCGTTCATTACAGGGTTTGCAAACTCTGGATTTGAATTACTAGCTGGTATCGGGGTATTCGCTGCATTAGGATTTATGGCGTCACAAGCTGGTGTTCCAGTAAATGAGGTTGTTAAAGCGGGTGTAGGATTAGCATTCGTTGTTTTCCCTCAGATTATTAATGAATTCCCTGCACTAAACGGTATGTTTGGTTCATTATTCTTCATCTGTTTAGTACTTGCAGGTTTATCATCTCTAATCTCTATTGTTGAAACATTTGTTGCTGGTGTACAGGATAAATTTAAAGTATCACGTACTAAAGCAGTTCTATATGGTGGAGGATTATCAGCTCTAATCTCAATCCTTTTCGCAACAAAAGGCGGTCTATACTTCTTAGATGCAGCAGATTATTTCATTAACCAATTTGGTGTAGCTTTAGCTGGATTAGTTGAAGTTGTAGTGGTTGTATGGGTATTAAAAGAATTGAAAAATCTACAAAGTCACGCAAACAGTATGTCAGACATTATGCTTGGAGCATGGTTTAAAATCTGTTTAGGCGTTGTTACACCATTAGTTTTAGGTTACATGATGGTTCAAAACATTATTACAAACATTAAAGATAACTATGAAGGCTATCCTACAAGCTTCCTTTTATATTCAGGATGGGGAGTAGCGATTGGTGCAATCGTACTAGGATTTATCTTTATGGCATTCAAATGGGATAAAGATACCCTTAAGGTTACTGACAAGAAGGAGGTATCTCAATAATGTCTGGAAGTTCAATTGCAATGATGATTGTTGGGATGGTTATTATTTGGGGCGGACTTGCTGCTAGTATTGCTAATGCAGTAATTAAATCAAAAAGAGCAAATTAAAGGTTAGGCTACCGTTAAATACACGGTAGCCTTTTTAATTAGAGGTATGAAAGTGTAAGTTACTGAAGTTAGACAACTGTCTAGCTCCAGCGCTTTTCATATTATCTTTTCTTTTTAGCATTTTGGCGTTCTTGTCTTTCCCATAGCCTTAAATGTGGAAAAGGATCATATGACCATTCGGTAACGCCGTTATCTTTATACATTCCATAGTGTAAGTGAGGAGGGAATTTCCCTGAAGTTCCTGGAGGCCCATAGCCTGAACTTCCTACGCCCCCTATTAACATACCTGGTTCTACTACTTGTCCTACTCTTAAATCTTTTGCAAACCCACTCAAGTGAGCAAAATAATGATAGTTATTGTTAATATCACGTATTCCGATACGCCAACCACCATATCGGTTCCAACCTTTCATTTCTATAATCCCATAAGAAGTCGCTCTTACAGGGACCCCGTAATTTGCGAAAATGTCTGTCCCTTCATGGATCCTTCTTCCACCCCAACCACGAGCGTCACCCCATGTATTTTTATAACTGTAATTACTTCTAAGTGGAACTGGGAACGCGTGACTATCTAAATTCAGATGTCCGAAATGATGATAGATTTTTGCCTTTCCGATTATAATGCCTACAGTTTTGTCTCTCTTATAATAATCCCAAAGGGCGATTTTTATATTATCATGGTCCGTTCCGTATGATAATACGTTAGTAGCAAATGTGTAGAGTACATCCTCATCGTCAGTAATGGATGCTTTTCCGTCCCCATTACCGTCTAACCCCATGCCATTAAAAAATTGAATGGATAGAGGGTTCTCATCTTTTTTATTAGGGTTTAGAGCTCCAGACCATTGATCTTCCCTGAAATATATACCTGTAAGTCCTGTTGCTTTTGGTAGGTCCCGTCTAGATGCTCTAACGGTCCGCTCATATTGATCAATGGCGGCTAAATAAAACCAAGGGATATGTGTTACTGCTTCAACTTTTTTATAAAGTTCCATTCTTTTTGCATATACATCCGTTTGTTCCGTTTGAGCGTGAACTTTATTAATAGGGATAGAAGTAGTCAGAAAAGAGACACAGATAAACAGTGTAATTAGTTGTTGAAGCCGCACGGTAATCCTCCCTTCATGTATAATAAATTTGAAACGCTCTTTACATATCTAGTGTGTGAGATTTGGAAAAATAAATAAATATCAATTAATGGTAATCTTAAGTATCTAGCTTGTCTCATATATTTTGTTATGTTAAAGTGACATCAGAAGTAGTCTAATTAGAGTGCTTTTTTCGCTATGGTTAGTACCAATTTAGGATTGTCTATATAGCCTTAAAAAAAAGCCTTTTCGACTTAGAACTATATATTTGAACTAATACACTTATCATTTAGGGATGGAGTGGAAAGATTGAGTAAAAAAGAAGAGTACTTACGCAAACCTGAGTGGTTAAAAATTAAGCTAAATACAAATGAAAACTACACGGGCCTAAAAAAAATGATGAGGGAAAAGAATCTTCACACCGTTTGTGAAGAAGCCAGATGTCCTAATATTCATGAATGTTGGGCTGTACGAAGAACGGCAACCTTTATGATTCTTGGTGATGTTTGTACGCGTGCCTGCCGTTTCTGTGCGGTTAAGACGGGATTACCAAATGAACTAGATTTAAAAGAGCCAGAAAGAGTAGCTGATTCAGTTGCGCTTATGAACCTAAAGCACGTAGTTGTTACGGCTGTTGCTAGAGATGATTTAAAAGATGGAGGAGCAGCTGTTTTTGCTGAAACGGTTCGTGCCATTAGACGTAAGAATCCGTTTGTATCAATTGAAGTCCTACCTTCTGATATGGGTGGAGTGTATGAGAATTTAAAAACGTTAATGGATGCACGTCCTGATATTCTCAATCATAATATTGAAACTGTTCGTCGACTATCAGACAGAGTAAGAGCTCGAGCAAAGTATGAGCGTTCTTTAGAATTTTTACGCCGAGCAAAAGAAATGCAACCGGACATCCCTACTAAATCAAGTTTAATGATTGGTTTAGGAGAAACTAAAGAAGATATTATTGAGACAATGGATGATTTAAGAGCAAATAATGTAGATATTATGACAATTGGCCAATATCTACAGCCAACTAAAAAACATTTAAAAGTTGAAAAATACTATCATCCTGATGAATTCCAAGAATTAAAAGAAATAGCACTAAGTAAAGGCTTTAGCCACTGTGAAGCGGGTCCACTCGTACGTTCATCCTATCATGCTGATGAACAAGTAAATGCGGCTGCTAAGCATAAGCAAATGCTTGGTGAACAAGATTCTGAGGCAAAAGAAGCATTATAAAAGTGTAGGAAAAGAGTTCAGCGTTAATAGCTGAACTCTTTTTTATCCATTATATTATTTGTTTCCAAATCCTTTATTCATGTACTCACGGGATTGCTCATAATCGTCAAAGTTATAGTTTCCACGTCTTTGACCGTTGTCTCTATTCTGATTACCGTTAGATTGCATTTCTACACGGTGTCTATCTTTATCAAGATTGTTGTTAACGCCACCTTTAATCGTTTCACCGTTAGCATTTTCTCCAGCGCTCATTTTTCGGCCTTGAGGAGACTTAAGCATTTCATCAATAATTCCATCGATGCCATTTTCAACATTTCGACTATCAGAGTCTAACGTTGCATAACTTTCGACTTGTTTCCTTAAGTTAGTATTGTCTGAAACATATACATGGTACCAACGTGGTACGACAGACATAGCCATCTTTTTAACTTGGTCAGCTGTTTCAAAACGGTTCTTAGAAGTAGTGTTATAAATAATTAGCACTTCTTCGTCTGTTACTAAAGTGGAAATATCATCAACATCTCTTATTTCAGTACAATATTTACCAATAATATCGGCAACCTTTTCTCTATCGATTGCCGCATAATGGTCTAAAGATCGATTATCCCCAGCGATTGGACTTTTTTGGTGACGCACATATCCAAAGTCTTCGGAGACATCATCTGGACGGTTATAAATTTCGGCACGTTGGTCATTCACATTTAATGTATGACCAGTTTGATTCATAAAATCTCCTCTGCCAGCATCGTTTTGGCAAGCCGTTAATGCTGTTGCACTACATAGTCCTAAAATTAATAAAGATTTTTTCAATCTTTACACCTCCTCATTAATAGAATGACCATGATTATTCGAATTTCTCTTAGTAATTCATGGTGAATCAGTTATAATTTAAATATGCGACTTTTAAGGCTGATTACATTGCTCTATAATTGATTTAGAAGTATTCTAATAAGCTGAATAATAAAAGAAAATTTAAAATAAACCTAAACATTCCATTCCTTAACTTGAGGTGAGCTATTAATGATTTGCATAAATAATGTTTGTTATGAAGTAATTGAAGAGAAAAGAGAGGGCTTTAATGAAGAAGCCTTTCGTGGAAGATATAGTGAGGTTTTGTCAAAATATGAATTTATAGTTGGGGATTGGGGATACGGCCAGCTTCGATTAAAAGGTTTTTTTGATGATCAAAATCCGAAAGCGACATTTGATACTAAGATCAGTACTTTAACGGAGTATTTATACGAGTTTTGTAACTTTGGGTGTGCTTATTTTGTGATGAAAAAAGTTAAAAATCCTCAGCCAGCTGCTAATAACGACGTGAAAAAAGACGTGTAATGACACGTCTTTTCCATTAGTAATTTTATTTATCATCTGCCGTCTGACCATGATCGTATGGAGGTTCCGTTTCTTTGTTAGGGTCATCATGAGTCGGATGGGACCCTTCCATTTGCCTGGGCATATTTTGATGAAGGGTTCTATTTTCATAAGTAAATGCACTATAATATTGTTGCCCTTCAAGCCAAGGTGTTTTTCCTTGCACTGGAGTATCTTTGCCCCGTGGAGCTCCGTATGGCCCCTCAGGTGTTTGTTCAGGAACTAGGAACTTTCTCTGAGTTTCAACATTTGTAAAGTCGGTATAAACTTCTTTATCTTCACTCATAAGATTCACCTCTACTAAGATTCTGAATTAACTATCCAACTGAACAGCTTCTTCTTATTATTTGTAAAAAGATCAGAATCACTCATGTAGAAATGAATCATTACTTTAGATTAATTGATATAAAAATGATCGAAGTTCCTCGGCGTCTTCTTCACTTAGTTGAAAAGCATATTCTAGATATCCTTCTTCTTTTAAATCATCTGGACCGATTATGGCAAAGCGGTTGCCTTGTATGTCCAGTACCATATGCTTGCCATAGTAACGATCAGACATAATAATGGCTAAATCGAATCTTGTATTTTCCCCCATAAAACTCACAAATCGAGTTTTTGTGGTAACAGTATCATCATAAAGAAAAAAACGTTCTGACATTTTAACACTCCTCTATTTTCGTAAACCATTCTATTAATTTTTCCATTAAACCATTAATAAATGAGGTTTTAATTCTAGGTGGTGATGGGCGGTAATATATCTAACTGTCTTTGTTTTGCTTCTCATAACGATGGAGTGAGTTTCAACTAAGTCTCCACCAAGGAAACGAACACCATCAAGTAGTTCTCCGCTCGAAACACCGGTTGCAGCGAAAATAGCGTCATCTCCAGATACTAAGTCATTTAATAATAGTAATTGTCTAGGATCCTTAAGGCCCATAGAAATACAGCGTTCTTCCTCTTCTTTTGTGGAAGGTACAAGTCTCGCTTGCATGTCACCACCTAAAGCTTTTAAAGCAGCAGCGGAAATGACACCCTCAGGAGCCCCACCAATTCCAATAAAAAGGTCGACACCTGTATGGGGAAGAGCAGTAGCGATGGCTGCTCCGACATCACCATCTCCAAATAATTTAACCCGAGAGCCTTTTGCTCGAACTCTTTCAATTAAATCATTATGGCGATCCCGTTCCTGGATAATAACGGTTAAATCTTGAACACGCTTATTATTTGCTTCAGCAACTATATCAATTGTTTTTTCAATTGGATCTAATAAACTTATTTTCCCTGCAGCATTTTTACCGACCGCAATCTTTTCCATATACATATCAGGTGCATGCAGAAGTGTTCCACGGTCTGCTACAGCGATAACCGCCATGGCATTATTATGTCCTTTAGCGACAATGCTCGTTCCTTCTAGAGGATCAACAGCAATATCTACATTTGGACCGATTTTCGTACCCAGTTCTTCCCCGATATAGAGCATAGGTGCTTCGTCTAGTTCACCTTCGCCAATAACTACTACGCCATTCATGTTAACGGAATCAAACATTTTTCGCATAGCAGTGGTAGCAGCTTGATCAGCTTCATTTTTCTTTCCTCTACCCATCCATTGTGCAGATGCAAGAGCAGCTGCTTCTGTAACACGTACAATTTCTAATGCTAGTTCACGCTCCAACAGGTGTTCCTCCCCATTCGACATTCTTCCTACTTATCTTAACAGAAACAATCGTTTTTCTAAATGAATTTAAGGAATTAAGGTAAATTAGGTGTGAAAATAACGTTTTAAATATGGTAGACAATGAGATGATTGGAGCGGAAATCAACGGACAAAATTTAGTGAACCACCCTAAATATAACTATCAAGATTAAAAGGGATAGTTTATCGACAAATTTCGTTAAATAATCATAAAGAAAATAAATCTATTAAAGGAAAAAATACGTAATGTGCCAAAATGTGATACAATATATGTACTTTAGACCGTTACTGCCGAGAGGAATGAGACCATATGGCACATCATGTAGAAAAAATTAGAAGAGTCTTTAGATGGGGTAAAATACTGCTGCCATTAAAAAAGCTTCAATACTATCCTCCAAAGTTCATCATTAGAGATCCTGTTTACCAAGGGGTAAAGAGGGCTTTTAAGGAAGGGCATGAAGTCGCCATTATTGTGTTTAATATCCAAAACCTAAGACAGGTGTACGAGCAGTTAGGAGAACATTATTATCAACAATTCGTGGTCGCATTAAAAGTGCAGTTTCAAAGAACCATTCTTAACAATATACCCCAACAAGATGTAATCACTTTACATGATTATTACAGTGATGGACTGACTTTATTTATCAAAGTGGGTCATGACCGTAATAGCGTCTCGGAAATTGAAGCACTTATGCTTAATGTTTTAGAGGAGTCAAATAAAAACCTAAATATAGAATTTCCTATGGCAAAGCCAGATTTTGTGTCAGGATATATGTTTATAGAAAAGAAACACTATTCTATCCAAGAAGCGGTTTATAAAGCCCATCAGCAAGCTTTGGCAATGGCTGAAAAACGTGTTCAATCTGAATTTAATGATATGCTTTACACTGTTAGTAAGATTGTTTCACAAAGGAATATTTATTTATTAGCCCAACCGATTATTGATGTCGCAACCAAGGAAGTTAAAGCTTGGGAGATGTTAACGAGAGGGCCAAAGGGAACATTCTTAGAAAGTCCTTTAAGGTTATTTTCTGTTGCTAGACAAACGGGAATGCTCTACGATTTGGAACGAATTGTTTTAGAAAAAACGTTAGAGCAGATACATACAACAGGCTGTTCGCAAGATGTATTTATTAACTTTACCCCACTTACCCTTGGTAATCAGCGCTTTATAAAAGATGTTAGAAAGCTAATGGAAAAGTATAAAAATATTCCACCTAGACAAATAACTATAGAGATAACTGAACGTGATTCAATTGAAGGAATAGAGTATTTTATTTATAATATAAAAATCTTAAGAAATTTAGGGTTCCGAGTAGCGGTAGATGATACCGGAGCAGGTTATGCTAGCTTAAACACGATTAGCAGTATCATGCCTGACATTATCAAAATTGATCGATCGGTTATCCAGGATATTGACAAGAACTCAGTAAAAGAATCAATGTTAAAAGGTTTATTATTAGTGGCAAATGAAACGGGGTCACTAGTTGTGGCTGAAGGGATTGAGAGTGAAGAGGAGGCATTAGTTCTCTCGCGTAATCAAGTTCATTTAGCACAAGGTTATTATTTTGCAAAGCCGGACACGTTAAAAAAAGGACTCGCGTCATCCTAATAGAATGTTGGAAGGATGTTTTACATGTATTTTGTTGATCGAGATAAAATCGAACTCATTTTAAAATTTTTAGAGAATCAAATAGCGCTATTTGAAAAAACGGAAAAATGGGAATCAGCAATCGAAAAAGCTGCGTTAGAAAGAATAACTCATACTATTATTGAGTCCATCCTAGATGTAGGAAATGCAATGATTGATGGATTTATCATGAGAGACCCTGGGAGCTATGAGGACATCGTTGATATTTTAGACGATGAAAAGGTGGTTACACCAGAAATGAGTTCTAGTTTTAAAGTGATTGTAAACGAGCGGAAAAAATTAGTCCAAGACTATACGAATATTGACCACAAAGATGTTGAGAATACGTTCAATCAACATTTGGAAAATCTCAAACTTTTCGCTCCAAAAGTTAGAGAATATTTAATTCATGAGCTTGGTCCTGTGACTGCTTTTAAGAACTAGTGGATTGTAGAAAGCACTTCCATTTGTTAGACAAGGAACTAACAAATGGGGGTGCTTTTATGCCTAGAAATAAAAAGTTCGGGCACGATATTAATGGAGGAGTGATTCTTTTGAAAAAGTATAAAGGATATTTAATAGATCTAGATGGCACGATGTACCGAGGAACGGAGCTAATTGAAGAGGCTGCTCAATTTGTGAAAAAACTCCAAGAACTAAGCATTCCATATCTTTATGTGACGAATAACTCTTCAAGAACGCTTGCGCAAGTTGCTCAAAAGCTACGTGAATTTGGCATTCCGACTGAAGAAAATCAAGTATTTACTACTAGCCAAGCTACAGCTAACTACATATATGAAAAAAAGAATGATGCTTCAGTATACGTAATTGGGGAAGAAGGAATACGGACAGCAATCGAAGAGAAAGGCTTGACCTTTGGAGAGGAGCATGCCGATTTTGTTGTAGTAGGGATTGACCGTTCCATCAGCTACGAGAAATTGGCTGTAGGGTGTCTTGCAGTTAGAAATGGAGCTACTTTTATTTCAACAAATGGAGACATTGCGATTCCAACAGAAAGAGGATTGTTGCCTGGTAATGGGTCATTAACGTCTGTTATAGCTGTGTCTACTCAAACTAAACCTACTTTCATTGGAAAACCAGAGTCCATTATTATGGAACAAGCTTTAAAAGTGTTAGGTTCAAACAAAGAAGAGACGATTATGGTAGGAGATTATTACGATACAGATATTTTAGCAGGGATGAATGCAGGAATTGATACTCTTCTTGTTCACACAGGAGTAACTACAAGGGAACTGCTTGTAGGGTATGATAAGATGCCAACTTTTAATATAGATTCACTTAGTGAGTGGGAGTTTTAAAGGGCATAGAAAAAAGGATGGGGGGATAAAAACCTCCATCCTTTTTCACATGTTATTCAGTGTGAGCAGCTCTGTGTGCCAATCTACTAGACGCAGCAGCAGCGATGGCTCCAACCAAGTCGTCTAAGAACGTATGGCATTTACCAGAGTTTTTATCATTAAGGTCTTTTAATATACCCGGCTTCATTTTATCGATAAATCCATAGTTCGTAAAACCGATTGAACC
Organism: Robertmurraya mangrovi; assembly: GCF_034427655.1. Taxonomy (NCBI): domain Bacteria; kingdom Bacillati; phylum Bacillota; class Bacilli; order Caryophanales; family Bacillaceae; genus Robertmurraya; species Robertmurraya mangrovi. The sequence goes on along the minus strand of NZ_JAXOFX010000005.1, from coordinate 132,480 downwards.
GTACACATTAACGATTGAAAAGGCTAGAATTTCATCGACCCCGTACAAGCCTTCGTCTGCCTCAACAATCCCTTGTAGAGGTTGCTCCAGCATTCCTTTTTCAGCAAGGATATCTAACTGAATCCCTGTTAAGATGGCATTTTGTACCTCGCGCTTTGTAAGAACACGTTCTACGTTAAGTACACACTCTTTCATATCCAAGTTCGGGTGATATTTTTCTTGAAGAAAGTACACTAAGTCTGCGATATCTTGTATTTCTACCCCTCGCTCATGTAACCATTTACGAGCAGTTGCTTCAGTTATGTCCATTTTCTTTTCTTCACTCATATTATTCACCTTTTCTATTTATTTAGGCTATTTCAAAATTTAGCCCTATATTTATGAAGGTACTCACAAAGAGACCTTTTTGGGCTTAATTTCTTTTATAGAAAGAGAGATTAGCCTAGTTTAACTAAATATATTTTGTAGATTCATTCAATATGCAATATAAAAAAATTCAGGTCCCATTATTTCATCATTTCCACGAACGGAGCAGTTATTCAATAAAAAGACTCTTTTCTAAAACTTTGGCCACAAAAAACAAGTTTTACGTATCTACCTCATATAAATGAAATATTAGAATCATAAATGAGGTGTAAAAGATGCTTCAAGAGTTGCTACAGAAAAAGTACGGAATAAAAGTCGCAGATGAATTCAGAATAGAAAGTTATGAGGCCTGTAAAACAGATCAGGAATTATACTTATTGGTCCCAATTGGCGGAATGGAAAGAGAGGATTTGTTTGAACTCGAACAAATGGTTAATCATCTAATACAATACGGGGACCGACATGTTAGTCAGTTTAAAAAAACAGAAGAAGGTGAACCGGTAATTGAGTGGAAAGACGGAAGATATATCGTGCTAGTTAATAAATCTTTTGATAGTCCAACAAACCGAAATATCGGAAGAAAGTTATCTAAGTTTCATTACCGTGGAAGACTGTTAAATGTTAGAATGAACCGATTAAGTCGTATTGGTCAGTGGAAAGTGTTATGGGAAAAAAGATTAGATCAAATGGAGAAGGTTTGGACAGATTTACTTCAAAAGGAAACGGAAACTGAATTTGATAGGATGTTTCTTGAATCTTTTCCGTACTACATGGGATTAACAGAAAATGCTATACAATACCTAACAGATACAGAATTTGATGATGAACCTGCACCGGTGGATAGCGGAACGGTCTGTCATGTAAGGTTTGGTTCACATTCATGGGGAAAACAATATTTCGTGAAAAATCCATTTGATTGGGTATTTGATCATTGTAGTAGGGACCTTGCTGAGTGGACGAGAGAGCGTTACTTCCGAAATATCCAAACATATGAACCTGACGTGAAACATTTCCTAGCAGACTATCAAAGTGTTATTCGCTTATCGCCGTTTTCTTGGAGATTATTATATGCACGCTTGATGTTTCCGTTGCATTTCTTTGATTGTGTTGAAAATTATTATATTACTAACTCAGAACAACAACGATATACTCTTCAAGATCAATTTCAAAAATACTTAGATCAAACAAGGGAACATGAAAAGTTTTTAGGAAATTTTTATCAACTCGCTGAAGTACCAGTTCGTTCTTTCGGAATACCTGAACTGGAATGGCTAAAAAAATAAAATCCAATTCTTAAAATTCTAGTATGAATTAATAACTAGAACAAAAAATAATGCCTATAATTTATGATAGAACTTGTAAAAAAGTTAGATCAAATTAAAGGAGAAACAAATGAAGCCGTATATTTTTATCACGAGGAAATTACCAGAACAGGTTGTAGCAAGACTTACTGAAAAATATGAAGTAAAGATGTGGGATAAAGAGGATGAAGCTGTCCCTCGCGATAGACTTTTATTAGAGGCGAAGAAAGCAGATGCATTGTTAACGATGCTGTCAGACTCAATAGATGAGGAACTTTTATCGGTTGGAGAAAAACTGAAGTTAATTGCTAATTTAGCTGTTGGCTATGACAATATAAATGTCAAAGCAGCTGCTGAAAAAGGAATTCTTGTAACAAATACACCGGACGTTCTAACCGATACAACCGCGGATCTAACCTTTGGCTTGCTTTTAGCAACGGCAAGAAGATTAGTGGAGGCGGCTGAATTTGTAAAGGAAGGTAAATGGCAAAGTTGGAGTCCACTATTACTAGCTGGCCATGATGTTCATCATAAAACAATTGGTGTTGTTGGGATGGGAAGCATAGGGGAAACCGTCGCAAAGAGAGCAAAAGGATTTGACATGAACATTTTATATCATAATCGTTCAAGAAAACCTAAAGCAGAAGAAGACTTAGGAGCCGTTTACTGCTCTTTTGAGGAAATTCTCAGTCAGTCTGATTTTATTGTGTGCCTAACACCATTAACGAATGAAACAAAAAATCTTTTTAATCAAGAGTCATTTAAGAAAATGAAAAAATCAGCTATCTTTATTAATGCTTCTAGGGGAGCAGTAGTTAATGAGAAAGACTTATACGAGGCGCTGATAAATGGAGAAATCGCCGCAGTTGGCTTAGACGTCTTTGAAAAAGAACCAATATCAGCCAATCACCCACTATTACAACTTCCAAACGTAGTAGCCCTCCCTCACATAGGAAGCGCAAGTATAGAAACTAGAACAGAAATGATGCACCTATGCCTAGAAAACATTGACTTAGTCTTATCAGGTAAAAAACCAAAGACACCTGTTACTCATTAAAAAAACAATGAAGCACCTCTAATAAATAGGGGTGCTTCATTGTTTATTTTAGATCTAAATGATATTTTTTATTGAACAAAAACTCCTTAAACAAGCAACAGTAAGCGTTTACACACCAGCCCGTTCATAAATTTGTCTATTGTAAAAACAATCCACTACAATTATAATGTCTACTATACAAATACAAATGTTCATTTAGGGAAAACAAAAGCGTCCAGGAGGGGAAAACATGGAAATGATTTCAATCGGTTTATTAGGGTTAGGTACAGTCGGGACAGGAGTCGTTAAAATTATTGAAAATCACCAAGACAAACTAATGCACCAAGTAGGATGTCCCGTTCAAATAAAAAAAGTCCTTGTTAAAGACATAAATAAACAAAGAGCAGTAGATATAAATGTGAATTTGTTAACAACAGATGCAGAAGAGATCATCAATGATGCAGATATCGATGTAGTCATTGAAGTAATGGGCGGGGTGGAAGAAACTAGAGACTATCTTCTAAAGGCATTAAGAAACAGAAAGCATGTCGTAACAGCAAATAAAGATTTAATGGCTCTTTATGGATCTGAATTATTAACGACAGCATCTGAAAATGGCTGTGACCTATTCTATGAGGCTAGTGTCGCTGGTGGAATTCCCATATTAAGAAGTTTAGTAGATGGCTTAGCTTCTGACCGAATTACAAAAATGATGGGAATTGTTAACGGCACAACGAACTTTATTTTAACAAAGATGAGTAAACAGGGTAGTGCTTATGAGGAAGTGCTAAAAGAAGCACAACAACTTGGGTATGCAGAGGCTGACCCGACATCAGATGTAGAGGGACTAGATGCAGCTAGAAAGATGGCCATTCTCTCAACATTAGGTTTCTCTATGAAAATAGATTTAGATGATGTAAAAGTGAAAGGAATTACAAGCATTACAGAAGAAGACCTCGGGTACGGCAAAAAGCTAGGATACACAATGAAACTAATTGGGATTGCCCATAGAGAAGGAGAGAAAGTGGAAGTAAGTGTTCAGCCAACTCTATTGTCAGAATCCCATCCACTAGCCTCTGTAAATGATGAATACAATGCCGTTTATGTCTACGGAGAAGCAGTGGGAGAAACCATGTTTTACGGACCAGGAGCAGGTAGTTTACCAACAGCGACTGCTATTGTTTCAGATTTAGTTGGAGTTATGAAAAATATGCGCCTTGGAGTTAATGGGAAAAGTGCAGTGACCCCACAATATGAAAAGATTCTCAAGGAACCTAGTGAAATTTACTCCAAATATTTCTTAAGACTACATGTAAAAGATGAAGTAGGTGTCTTTGCAACGATAACATCTATCTTCTCTGAACATCATGTTAGCTTTGAGAAGATTCTTCAGCTACCTGTAAAGGAGAAAGGGCTAGCTGAGATCGTATTAGTAACACATCAAGCTGCATTGCAAGATTATGAAGACATTCTAGTGAAACTTAGAGATTTACAAGCGGTTAAAGAGATAAAAAGTTCTTACAGAGTGGAAGGGAGTAGCAAATAATGAGATGGGATGGTCTATTAAAATCGTATAAAGAGTTTTTGCCAATTACTGAAAATACTCCACTACTGTCATTAAATGAAGGTAATACTCCATTAATTAAGTTAGAACGTTTATCAGAGGAATGGGGAGTCGAATTATATGTAAAAACAGAAGGTACGAATCCAACCGGATCCTTTAAGGATAGAGGCATGGTGATGGCAGTAGCAAAGGCTAAGGAAGAAGGAAGTACTACCGTTATTTGTGCATCAACTGGTAATACTTCTGCAGCAGCTGCAGCCTATGCAGCAAGAGCGGGTATGAAATGTATTGTTGTGATTCCTGAAGGTAAAATTGCTATGGGAAAGCTAGCTCAAGCGGTTATGTACGGGGCAGAAGTTATATCCATTGAAGGGAACTTTGATCAAGCATTACAAATGGTGAGAAATATTAGTGAGAAGGAATCTGTGACTCTGGTAAATTCGGTTAACCCTTATCGATTGGAAGGACAAAAAACAGCCGCATTTGAAGTTTGTGATCAACTAAATGGTGCTCCGGATATTTTGGCCATTCCAGTTGGGAACGCAGGTAATATTAGTGCTTACTGGAAAGGCTTCAAAGAATATCATCAAGTGAAAAATAGTGGGCTACCAAGAATGCACGGTTTTGAAGCTGAAGGTGCAGCCGCCATTGTCCATAATCGAGTGTTTGAAAATCCTGAAACGATCGCAACGGCTATTCGTATCGGAAATCCAGCAAGCTGGCACTTAGCTAGTGCTGCTGTTAAAGAGTCTCAAGGTAAGATGGATGAAGTAAGTGATGACGAGATTTTAGCCGCTTATCGAAAACTGGCCTCTACAGAAGGAGTTTTCGCAGAGCCGGCCTCATGTGCCTCACTGGCAGGAGTTTTTAAGCAGCTTCAAACTGGTGGCATTGAGCCTGGAAGTAAGATTGTTGCCGTGCTAACAGGTAATGGGTTAAAAGATCCTAATACAGCGATTGATTGTAGTCCTATTAAGGCAATTCTTCTACCAAATGATGAGAAAGTTGTGGCTGAACATATTAAAGGAGTCGTTCATGTATGATGGAAGGAGAGATGTTCATTATACGAGTCCCGGGAAGTACAGCGAATCTTGGACCGGGTTTTGACTCTATCGGCCTTGCTCTTAACCAATATTTAACGTTAGAAGTAGAAAAGGCTAGTCATTGGAAAGTGGAAATGCTTTCTGAAGAGTTAAAGGTATTTCCGAGTGATAAGACCAATTATATTATTCAAGTTGCTCTAGAAACGGCAAAAAAATATGGCTGTAACCTACCACCCTGTTTGATTAAGATGAAAAGTGAAATCCCATTAACGAGGGGCTTAGGGTCGAGTGCGGCAGCTATTATTGCGGGAATAGAGTTAGCGGATTTTCTTGGACACTTGAACCTTTCGAGAGAAGAGAAGCTATCGCAGGCGGCGAGTATGGAAGGTCACCCAGATAATGTAGGAGCTTCTCTTTATGGCGGGTTAATCATAGGTAAACAAGATGGAGAGAAGGTAGATGTTGTATCGTTCCAACCAATCACCTTTGATGTAGTAGCAGTAATTCCTCATGAGGAGCTAGAAACAAAAGATTCTAGAAATGTTTTACCTAAACAACTCCCTTTTTCAGAAGCAGTTAAAGCGGGAGCCATATCCAATGTATTGGTAGCAGCTCTCTTAACAGGAGACTATAAGTTGGCAGGAAAAATGATGAAAGAGGATCTATATCATCAACCCTATAGGACACTGCTTGTGCCTCATCTTCAAGAAGTAGAGGAGCTTTCTCTAAAAGAAGGAGCTTTTGGGGTAGCTCTAAGTGGTGCTGGTCCAACTGTAGTTTGTTTTGCAGAAAAAGGGAAAGGTCAGAGTTTAAAAAACAAACTTCAATTATTAATGCCGCAAATGGATGTGCGTAATTTAGCGATTGATCAAGCGGGAAGTAAAGTAATGATTTCCGAGCGATGTCAGAAGTATCATAGTAATTGAGTATCTATTTTACAGCTATTGGCTTGGCTTCTTACAGCATTAGTCTAATGAAAAAAAGCGATTCGCTTATGCGAAATCGCTTTTTTAAATGCATCTAATTAGAATACTTGCTCAACTTCTACAACACCTGGAACTTCTTCTAGTAATGCACGTTCGATACCAGCTTTTAGTGTAATTGTTGAACTTGGGCAGCTTCCACAAGCTCCAAGTAAACGTAATTTAACGATACCCTCTTCAATATCTACTAATTCACAGTCTCCTCCGTCACGAAGAAGGAATGGTCTTAATTTATCTAATACTTCTTGAACTTGTTCTTTCATTGCTAGATCTGACATATAAAATCGCTCCTTTCCTAATATTATTATAATCACTTTACAAATAAAAATCTATTGATAAAGCCTATTTCCAATACTTGAAATTAAAAGAGCCTTTACAAAACATTTCATTTTTAATACGAGTATATTGTAAAATGACTATAAGGAAAGTATAGGTTGGAGGGGTAATATTGGAAAATAAAATGGTTGAACTAATTGTATTTGGTGCAGAGCAGCTTTGTCCTAGTTGTGTAAATTTACCTTCGTCAAAAGAGACATATGAATGGCTGGAGGCAGCGTTAGCAAGAAAGTATCCAAATCAGCCCTTTAAAGTGTCTTATGTAGATATTAATAATCCACCAGAGGACGATGAAAAAAAGGAATTTGCTCAAAAGGTCATTGATGAGGATATGTTCTATCCGGTTGTCCTGCTAGAAGATGAAGTGGTGGGAGAGGGAAATCCACGTTTAAAAACAGTTTATGCCGCAATGGAAAAACGCGGTTATCAACCAGAATAATATAAGCTGAAAGTAAGACTCTATTTTTTGTATATGATTTAAAAAAAGTCCCATTGCTAGAGGCAAAAAAAATACCCAGCATAAAAACATGCTGGGCTGAAAATAATAGTTTGGTGTTCGTTATTATATTAGACGAAGCATATATGCTTTTAGTTTCACTAAAATTAAAATTTTTTCAAAAATTTTTAAAAAAGTTTTAACCAGGCTTAAAAATAAGCTCTGAAAACAAAAAAAAGGCGAGATAATCGCCTTTTTAGATATCAACCGTTATGATATTTGTACATCCAAAGAATCCCTGATTTTAATAGTCGCGCAACACGGCCGGTTATAGGACGTTCAGCAACAAGACCAAAACCATGTTTTTTACCTAGTGAGCCTAATACACCTTTTAATTTAATAGGTGGGAAGGACTCTGGTAGTGGATCGTTATTCCATCTTTTAACTAAGACCTGGACAATTTGTTCTGCTTGCCCTTCAGCAAGTTGTGCACTTGGAGCATGAGGCAAGCTTGCACAATCTCCTACAACATAAACGTGTTCGTCGTTTGGTAGGTTATGATGTACGGTTAGAACTACTCTTCCTTGTGAATCTTTTTCTACATCCATGTCACGAACAATCACACTCGGTTGAATACCAGCTGTCCAAACGATTACATCAGAATGGATCGGTTCATCATGATTGTATAAAGTCTTTTCAGCAACACGAGTAATATTGGAATTATTAATAATTTCAACACCATGATTATGGAACCAAGTTTCTACATAAGTACTTAAACGAACAGAGAAAGCAGATAATATATGAGCTCCTCGATCAAAAAGTTTAATCTTTAAGTCAGGTCGACTCTCGTTTAGCTCACTAGCCAATTCTACTCCACTTAAACCAGCACCGACAATGCTTACAACAGAACCAGGTGCGAGGTTATTTAATTCTTGATAAGTTGCACGTGACTTTTCAATCGATTGAATGCTATAAGTGAACTCGGCTGCACCAGGTACATTATGGTACTTATCTTCACATCCTAAACCAATAATTAAATCATCATATTGAATAGGTTCTTTATCTTTTAGGAGAACTTTTTTACTATTTAAATCGATTCCGGTAACTTCACCATAAGCAATTTGTAAACGAGGGTGCTCAGGAAAGGACACACGAACATGTTGGTCTGAAATGGTACCAGCGGCTAGAGCATAATATTCTGTTTTTAAACAGTGATAAGGCACCTTGTCTATCAAAGTAATGGTTACATCTTCTGGAAGTTGATTTGGCAGAAGGCGAGCTAGTACTCTCATTCCCCCATATCCTCCACCAAGAACTACGAGATTTTTCATCTTGAATTTCCCCTTTATGTTACAATCAGTGTGATAGTTTAATTCCGATTTCTTTTATAACTACCCATATAAAAACGTTTGCATTAATCCGTTGGTAAAATAATAATTACTAGATTTACGATATATAAAAATAAAATTTGGAAAGTATTTATTTACTTATCCCAAATAAAAATAACTAAAAAATATTATTATGAAAAAAATTTATAGTATGAAAGGCTATGTTCAAGATGTTTTATAAAGTAATTTAATTAAGTAAATAAAACACCATAAAAAAGTATAACGAAATTGTGACAAAATCACAACACCAAGTTGACAAAAACTTGACAAAGTCATAGAAAAAATGATATTTAATTTGAAAAATTTGTAAAAGAGTTTTCCTAATATAGTTGTTACTATACCTGTGTTGTTTATGAGGTGGGGAGATCCATTGCAATAGATATAATAAGAAACTTTATTCTTGATGTTTACTAGGAAAAAAGGTACGATAAACAATTAGTAAAGCCGTGAAAACTGAAGGAAGCTTTTATTAATGAGGTGAGTAAATGATTAAGCCAATAATTGAGTTTTGTATTAGTAATATTGCTAGTGGGGCTCAACAAGCGAAGGAACAGTTAGAAAGAGATCCTAACTTAGATGTAATTGAATATGGATGTCTTGGCTATTGTGGAAAATGTGCCTCAACTTTATATGCTCTCGTTAACGGAGATGTTGTTACTGGAGATACAACGGAAGAATTAGTGGAAAACATTTATCAATATTTAGAAGATAATCCTATGTTTTAAAGGATATATAATCTATAAAAAATAGGGGCATGATTAGCCCCATAAAATAAACCCTCTATTGCACTGCCTCTTGTTCTTTTTGCATCTCTCTAATTTCATACCATCTCTCTCTAGCCATTGAGACTATCTTTGTTTCTACTGTGCTTTTTTGTTTTTCAATGACTTTTGAAAAGTATTTCACAGCTTGTTCAATCAAACCATTCCTACGAGATAGTTCTCCAATTAGATAGAATATTCTGACGTCAGACACTTGAGTACCCCGGAAATCATCAGCCATATAAGATTCTAAATATTCATGTGTGGCTAACTTCATGAATCTTCCTTCTTGATCCGGATCATTTAATGATCGGTATAACCATGCAAGACGCATATATAGGCCTGCAATATTAACATGCTTTTCTTTCTTTAAAGTGGCACAAAAAGCAGCTAGTTTATACGATTTAATCGCATCGTACACGGTCCTTTCCTCACCGTAATCACGAGGGACCCATTGACTACAAACTTTCTCTATAATTAGTTCTTTACTTCCTGGATGAAAATAAGGATTAGTATCATCTGAAAAAGAAAATCCACAGTGAGGGCAAACATTCACATGATAAAGGATTGGATTATTTTCGCTAGAAGCATATGTTGGACAAAAATCACTATCATATTCAGTGACTTTTATAAACCTTGAGCGAACTTTTTTCGTTGTGAATTTTTGCTTGCAAATAGGACATTCACAATTTTTATCAAACAATGGAGTTATTTCAGTCACAGTCTTCACCCTCTTTGTAGGTATTATATCTTATTGTCAAAAAGCGAATGAATCTTAATTACTATTATTATAACGTAAATGCTGTGATTAAAGAACTATTTAATACTAGTTTTTGGCTCTTTTCTAAAACTTTGTTGCTCTGTTTTAAGAAAAATCATTTGTTTGTTCAAGCTATTCAGTTGAGTAACTGGAACACGCTGTATATACTATTAATAAGGAAGGCTACTCGTATAATTACGAAATGACCTTTATGATAATTTCAAAAATATTGGAGGGAAGACACAGTGGATACTTTAACTCTAACTGAAGCAGCAGCTCTTCACATAAAAGATATGATGAAAGAAAATGAAGAAGAAGGGGCATTTTTACGTGTTGCCATTAAAGGTGGCGGCTGTAGCGGTCTATCTTATGGAATGGGTTTCGCTCATGAAATAGAAGAAGGTGACACAGAGCTTGAGCAGCACGGAATTAAAATGCTAATTGACAAGGATAGCGCACCTGCTTTAAAGGGGACGGTTATTGATTATAAACAATCCTTAATGGGTGGAGGATTTACAATCGACAACCCGAATGCAATTGCTTCTTGTGGATGTGGTTCATCATTCCGTACGGCAGCAAATGCTGGTAAACCAGAAGAGTGTTAATTCTTTTAATTCTTTAATTACAATCTTGAAATAGACCTATTGAAAGACTGTCCTGTGATTTTCAAAAAAGGATAGTCTTTTTTGTAAAGTTATTCTACTTGGACCATATGTTTTCAGCTACCAACAGTAAACTAGTCAAAATAAAAAGCAAAGCCCAGATGAGCTTTGCTGTATATAGTTCTATTATTTAAACATGGAAGAACTGTGAAGAGGCTGAGCTTTTGCTTTAGGATCAATATACGTTTTTGCATTGTTAACAGCAACTGGTGCTTCACCAAATCCGCAAGCAATAAGTTTAACTTTTCCTTCATAAGTACAGATATCTCCAGCAGCGTAAATACCAGGGATATTTGTTTCCATTTTCGAGTTAACAACAATGGAGTTCTTTTCAATTTCTAGGCCCCATTCTTTAATGGGCCCTAGAGATGAGACAAATCCATAATTACAAATGACAGCATCAACGTCTAGTGTTTCTTTTTCACCGCCGTTAACACCTTCTAATACAACTTGTTTAATTCCACTATCGTCACCGATCAATTCAGCAGGTACATATGGAGTTTTAATGACGACTTTGGAATTTTCAAGATTTTCAACACTATGCTCATGTGCACGGAATTTATCACGACGGTGTACAATGGTTACTTCTTTTGCAATCGGCTCTAACATTAATGCCCAGTCAACAGCCGAATCTCCACCACCAAATACAACTACTTTTTGATCAGCAAATTGGTTTAGGTCATCAATAAAGTAATGAAGGTTTTTACCTTCGTATTGAGTAGAATTTTCAATTTCTAGTCTTCTTGGTTGGAAAGCACCATTACCAGCTGTAATGATGATTGCTTTTGAGTAGTGCACTTCCTTATTTGTCGTAAGTTTAAACACTCCGTCTTCTTGTTTTTCAATTTTCTCAACGGATTGTTCTAATGCAACTGCCTGTTCAAAGCGAGCCATTTGTTCTTTTAAATTATTGATTAATTCTTGGGCACGTATTTTAGGGAAACCAGCAACATCATATATGTATTTTTCAGGATAAAGTGCTGATAATTGTCCACCTAATTGAGGTAGACTTTCAATAATCTTAACGGAAGCCTGTCTCATACCGCCGTAAAAAGCAGTGAATAAACCAGCTGGACCTCCACCGATAATGGTAATGTCATAAACTTTTTGATCTTCTTTCACTCCATATCCCCCCGTCAATATAATCATATGTCCAACCTATATATTACCACAAAAAAGAAAAATACTCACTTAATTCCTAGGTCTTTCCCACTTAAGATAGATTATAATAATTAGATGATTTTATGTGATAATAAGTGATTTTATATAGGAGAGAGGGTATAGAAAAAGTATAAGAACCTAGTAATATCAAGGGAATATAGATACTAATTTTCATAATATTCTCAAGTTTTTTAAAGTAAGATTTAAGCTTGAAAAAGAAATAGAAAAAGAATATCATGGAATGTAGGCATAATGTTAATAATTTGTGACAATTTTTTTACATTTTTTTGAATTATTTCGTGAAGAATATCACAATCTTTTTTTCTTGAACCTAGGTAATGGAAATATATATAAGTTTTGAATTGTTTTCTCTTTAAAGTATACATGATTAACTCAACACAGGACGCCCAAAATGTACTTATTAATGATAAAGTTTTAGAAAACAGCAAGAAACTAAATTAAATTTCCTTAAACAGTGGAAGATAAGAAAAAGAATAATTACATTTAAAAAATAATATAAAAGGTGGAAGTGATACACTTTGAGAAAGCCAAAAATCGTTGTGTTAGGTGCTGGATATGGTGGTTTAATGACTGTAACTCGCCTTCAAAAAGCTGTTGGAGTAAATGAAGTAGATATTACTTTAGTAAACAAAAATGATTATCATTATGAAACAACTTGGTTACATGAAGCATCGGCAGGAACTCTTCATCATGATCGAGTGCGATATAATATAAGTGATGTTATTGATAAAAGTAAAGTGGATTTTGTACAGGATACAGCTGTAGAAGTTAATACTGTTGATAAGAAAGTAATTCTTGAAAATGGTGAATTAACTTACGACTACCTTGTAGTTGCTTTAGGTGCTGAATCTGAGACATTTGGAATTAAAGGTATTAAAGAACATGCATTTTCAATTATAAACGTGAATGCAGCACGACAAATTCGTGAACATATTGAATATCAATTTGCTACTTATAATACAGAAGAAGAGAAAAAAGATGAGCGCCTAACAATCGTTGTTGGTGGAGCTGGTTTCACAGGTATTGAATTCCTAGGAGAACTTGTAAACCGAATTCCTGAGTTATGTAATGAGTATGATGTTGATTTCCATAAAGTAAAACTTCTATGTGTAGAAGCGGCTCCAATGGTGTTACCTGGATTCGATCCTGAATTAGTAAACTATGCCGTTTCTAAGCTAGAGAAAAAAGGCGTTACATTCATGATCGGTACAGCTATTAAGGAAATGAACGAAACAGGCATCGTTGTAGCTAAAGGCGAAGACCAAGTAGAAGAAATTAAAGCTAATACGGTTGTATGGGCTGCAGGTGTGCGTGGAAATAGCATTATTGAAAAGTCTGGCTTTGAAGCAATGCGTGGACGTGTAAAGGTTAACCCGGATTTAAGAGCACCTGGCCATGATGATGTATTCATTGTGGGAGACTGTTCACTAATGATTAACGAAGAAATCAACCGTCCATATCCGCCAACTGCTCAAATTGCTATGCAACAAGGGGAAGTATGTGCAAGAAACTTAGTTGCTCTAGTGCGTAACAAAGCTGAATTAGAAACATTTACTCCTGATATTAAAGGTTCAGTTTGTTCATTAGGTCACGACGATGCAATTGGTGTTGCGTTTGGTAAGAAAATGGTTGGAGGAAAAGCATCATTTATGAAAAAAATGATCGACAACCGTGCTTTATTCTTGGTTGGTGGAGCTCCGCTAGTTCTTAAAAAAGGAAAATTTAACATACTATAAGCAATGAAGAGGAACAGGCTAAATAAAGGTCTGTTCCTTTTTACTAGTTTTGAGGAGTGAATAAATTGGGGAATACAGATAGAGGGAAAGTTTGGCTTGCTGTTTCTGGATTAGTGATTTCAGAAGATGGAAAATGGCTTGTTGTGAAGAAAAAGTACGGCGGTCTTAAAGGAAAATGGTCCTTGCCTGCTGGTTTTGTTGACCAAGGAGAAACAGTAGATGAAGCGGTTATTAGAGAAGTTGCAGAAGAAACAGGAATCCATTGCAATATAAAAGGTTTATTAGGTGTTAGAACAGGTGTGATAAAGAGTGAAATTAGCGATAACATGCTTGTCTTTTTACTAGAAGCAAATGCGGGACAAGAAATACAAGTACAGACAAATGAACTGTATGATGTGAAATTCATGTTACCTGATGAGTTAAAGAAGGAAAAAGATGCATCCATTTTACTCCATTATTTACTCGACTCCCCTATATCCACCATCAAAGAGTTACAAGATGGAATTAATCCCGGCGATCAATTTGGATATACTGCCTATAAATTATTCTTTTGATTTATCATGGTGAAAGGAGCATGATTGCTTCTTATAATAAAAAAATAGAAATTTCTGAAATCTTTAGTAACCGTTAGAATTTGAAAGATAATTAGCCATGTATGCGTTTTCATGTATGGTTTTCTGTCTAATTTCGGACTTTTCAAATGGTGAATTTCTTGATATATTATCAGAAAATTCAGTCGTTTAAAAAGGAGTGTTCATAATGACAACAAAGATGGATTCTAAAGAATGTGTATACTGTTCTGGAAAAGGATACTTTCAACTTCTACTAGGCGGTTCTGAAACTTGCACTTGCTGCGGGGGATCTGGAAAGAAAAAAGACTAATATACTTAAAATTAACTCCACAAAATATGTGGGGTTTTCTTTTTTTGATCTTATTTTTTGACAATCTGAAGAAAAGATTCTTTTTAAATTGACTCTCCCTTTACCATTAAGTACACTAGAAGTTGATGTTTAAGGGGGAAAGACGAATGCAAATGACCATTTTTACTTTGCCAATATCGATGTTACTGTTTTTTGTGTTATTCTTTGGAATTGGCTTTATTTTAAATATGTTATTAAGAATGTCTTGGGTTATGGCCATTATTTATCCAATTATCTCAATCCTTATTGTAGACCAAGTTAGATTTATCGAGTACTTTAACAATAGCAAACATGCATTCACTGATTTAGGAACTAGGCTTGCTAACCTTGCACTTGCTGACATTCTCATTTTAAGTAGTGGACTAGCCGGTACAATAGTGGCGGGTATCACGATTAAGATGCTTAGAAATAGAGGATATAGAATGTTTTAGTTTTAATTTATAAGCTGTCTCTTATAAAAAATTTATTGGGATAACTCGTTACTATGACGGTATTCTCAACAAATTATTTTATAGGGGAACAGCTTTTTTTCATTTCTTTTCATTCCGAATTGAATAATTCTTTCTTGTTTGGGAAATGAATATTCTTGGGAGGAGTGAAAATTCTAATGAATATACTAAAAAAATTAACAAGACGGTTAATGATGTTGGTGTTATTTTGTGGAGCTTTATTGACTACCTTTCAGGGAGTATCAGGAGTAGAGGCAAAATCATTACCGACATATTTATCTACTGAAAATGAGTTAAGTAATAACGAAAATCGTTTTAGTTTAGGACATACATTAAAATCAATTGGTTTAGCATTTAAATTTTTACAACGTACTTCTACGGTAAGTACACAAATTTCTTCAAGTGAAGAGGTTGAGGGTGCACCACCGACGTTAGAAGAAGCGATTGACTGGTCTCAATATAAGACTACAACAGTTGTTGCTACAGGCTACACGGCGGGTTACGAATCAACAGGGAAAAATCCAGGCCACCCACAATTTGGGATTACATACTCTGGTGTAAAAGTAACTAGAGATTTATATTCAACGGTTGCTGCGGATTTAAATGTATTTCCAATAGGAACCATTCTTTTTATCCCGGGATATGGCTATGGGGTAGTTGCGGACAAGGGTGGGGCAATCAAAGGAAATAAGGTAGATTTATATTTTGAGACAGTTGATGATGTCTATAATCAATGGGGAAAACAGACCATCGATGTCTATATTGTTCAAAAAGGAAACGGTAAACTTACAGAAACTGATTTAAAGGCATTAAATGAAAACGAATCGATGCAGGTTTTCCGTCAACAATATACGAAATTAGAAAGAAAATAAATATCGTAAGAGGCAATTCCATAATAATCGATGGATTTGCCTCTTTGTATTTCTGCTTATATTGTGATTTTGGAGAACTCTTTAGGGTGAAGTAATTTCCCCAATCTTACAGCACCTTCTAATAAGCGAGGGGAAGGTCGGCAAAAAAGCTCTTCTTCTAAAACAAATATACGATTTTGTGCAACGGCAGCTAGTTCATCCCAATGGGGGCGTTTTTTCACTATGTTTGGATTTACTTTCTGTTTTCTAACCCCTACCCAAGCAAGGCATATGTAGTCTGGATTTCTATTATAAACATCTTCCCAATCTGTCTGAACACTTGCTAGTTCCACGTCTTTAAAGATATTATAAGCACCAACAAGCTCGCTAATCTCTGTTAGCCAGTTAATCTGCCCTGGAGTAAAGACAGGTTTTGGCCACCATTCCCAATACAGTGAAGGGGGATAAGATACTGCCGAAGTTATCTCTCTAATTTTATCAATCTTTTCTCGGAAATTTTTTGCCTTTGTTTCTCCTAGTAATGGTTCATTAAGTGCCTTTGCTGTACGAACTAGATCCCCTTCAATGTCTAATAAGCTCTGTGGGTTTAAAATAATATGAGGAATCTTTCTAGCTTCAAGTTGCTCGATATTTTTCTCCATGCCCGGAACACTTAAAGAGGCAAGGACAAGGTCTGGCTTTAATTCCTCAACCAAATCCATATTGATTGATAAGTCTGGACCTAAACGAGGGAGCTCAAGAATAGATTTTGGCCAATCAGAATAATCATCGACTCCTACTAATAAATGGGTAAGGCCAAGATAAGCAATGATCTCAGTATTACTTGGACAGATGGATATAATTCTCATATTTCACCTCTATTTCAATAGGAAATGCAAAAGTAATGTTAATAAGATCCCTGTTAAGCCTCCGAAAAACACTTCAATGGGCTTGTGTCCTAACAGTTCTTTTAATTCTTTTCTCTTTTCTTGTTCAGGCTTTTGTTGCCAAACCTTTGCTTCCTCTACAAACTTATGAAAGTCAGAAACGAGTTGATTTAAAACAATTGCTTGTTCCCCTGCTTGCCTTCTAACCCCTGTTGCATCAAACATTGTAATAATAGCGAAAACGGCAGACACAGCGAAGATAGCTGAATTCACGCCTGCTTCTAATGCCACACCTGTTGATAGAGCAGTAACAGCAGCTGAGTGAGAACTAGGCATACCTCCGGTGCTAGTTAAGAGTGACCAATCCAATTTTCTAGTTGCAATATATTGAATAGGTACTTTGATAAATTGCGCAAAGAAAATAGCAGCTAGTGAAGCGATTAATGAAAAGTTATAAAATAATTCCATGTTGGGCCACCTTTAGTTGAATTTATAGTTGATAAGACATATGGTAGTCTTAAGTGCAGAGTTAAAGCACATTAACCCTTTTAAAGTAACTTTATCCAGTTAGTGTACCTAATTTGAGTATATTATAAGTCTATATAAAAGTCCTACTACGTATTTTTTTGTAAAGTACAATAAGGTAGGCATTAAAGATGGATTCAAGATCCAATTTATAAAAAATTATTAGCACATAATTTCAAGTTAAGTGGGTGAGTTTCCTTGGATTATCCAATCGAATATTATGAGTTCTTTGTCCATTTTAACGAAGGTGATTATTACACTTGTCATGATTTACTTGAAGAAATGTGGATGACCGACAAAGGTAATTTGTTTTTTAAAGGGTTATTACAAATGAGTGTTGCCATCTACCATTACGAATATGGGAATGTAAAGGGGGCACGTTTAATGATGAAAGCTGCCCATGAATACTTACAAAGTTATCGTCCAACACATTGGGGACTAAACTTAGAACCTATATATGTATTTATTGAACAATGTTTCACCATTATACCACAACATATTGATCGAGTGCCTTACGAGGAAGTTGGAACCCTTCCGTTATTACCGAAAATCTATTTATATTTAGAAGACGAGTAATATAATTATAGATGATTAGAATCTCGAAATATTTCTTTTTTTCAGATATAATGAAAGAAATCAATTGGGGGTGTAAAAATGTTTACTGTTAATAAAGAGATGAATTTTCATGCAGAACATGATTGTTTAGTGATTGGTTTATTTGATAAACCAACAAAGTTTGATGGTAACCTTGAAAAGTTAGATGGTCTATTTGATGGCTACCTGACTGAATTAGTGAAAAGTGGAGATATCTCTGCAAAGAAAAAGGCGATTTCTAAAATACATACATTTGGAAAAATAGGAGCAAAAAGATTAATTTTCGTAGGTTTAGGCAAAGAAAAAGAAGCTTCATTTGAAATGATTCGTGAAGCATTTGGTAAAGTGTTTAAAACAGTAAAAGCTTCAAAATTTGGAGAAGCGGCTATTTATGTGGATACTTTTACTACTGAAAGTATTGAAGCTCAAGATGTTGCTCACGCAGCAAGTGAAGCGCTAGCCTTATCTACATACGAATTTGAAGGGTACAAACAAAAATCAAATGAGCCAGTAAAAAATATTGAAAGTCTTCAAGTATATACGGACACTAAAGAGGTAGAAGAGGTTCAGGCAGCGTTAACGGTTGGTTATGTGTACGGAAAAGGGGTTAACTCTGCTCGTACATTAGTTAACCTACCAGGGAACATGTTAACAGCTACAGATATGGCTAATTATGCAAGTCAACTTGGAGAAAAGTACGGATTTGAAGTAGAAATTCTAGAAAAAGAAGATATGTTAAAGCTTGGCATGGGAGCTTTACTTGCTGTTAACCAAGGATCTACAGAACCACCGAAAATGATTGTTCTTAAATATCAAGGCAAAGATGAATGGAAAGATGTAATCGGACTAGTTGGTAAAGGGATTACCTTTGATACAGGTGGATATTCCATCAAGCCTAAAGACGGTATTGTTGGCATGAAAACCGATATGGGTGGAGCTGCAGCAGTATTAGGGGCTATGGAAGTAATCGGGGAACTAAAGCCTGAGCAAAATGTCGTGGCTGTAATTCCGTCAACAGATAATATGGTTAGTGGGAATGCCTTTAAACCAGATGATGTTATTACTTCAATGAGCGGTAAAACAATTGAGGTATTAAATACAGATGCGGAAGGTCGTTTGGCACTAGCTGATGCAGTAACTTACGCAAAACATCATGGTGCAAACTTTATCGTTGACGTTGCCACACTAACTGGTGGAGTAATCATCGCATTAGGAAATGATACGACTGGTGCAATGACAAACAACGAAGAATTATTTGAGCAAGTTTTAGAGGCTTCTTATGAAGCGGCTGAACCAATTTGGCGTTTACCGATATTTGAAAAAGATAAAGAGAGAGTTCGCAGCAGCAAAATAGCGGACCTAAACAACTCACCTGGCCGTGATGGTCATGCCATTATGGGTGGTGCGTTCGTAGGAGAATTTGCAGAGGATACTCCTTGGGTTCACTTAGATATCGCTGGTACTGCAACAACTAGAAAAAACCATGACTTAGGACCAACAGGTGCTACTGGTGTTATGGTACGTACACTTGCCCTATTAGTAGAAAGATTTGAAACAGAAAAGAACTAATTGCTATGATTATAGAAGTGAGCTCTGGGATTCATTCCCAGGGCTCATTTATACGTTTAGAAGGTAGGGGAAATGGTTGAATTTTATCTATCCAATTTTAGCCTTATTAGGTGGATTAGCCGTCGGGATACAAGCCATCATCAACGGAGGACTGGGGAAAAAAACAGGAACAATTGAGGCATCCTTTCTCTCTTTTTCAATAGGAACACTAGCTTTGTTATTTATTGTGCTCTTTTTTGGAAAAGGAAATATCACAGCTATTGCCTCCGTGCCTAAGTGGCAGCTAACTGGCGGATTGCTAGGAGCATTTTATGTATTCATTATGGTGCTAGTCGTACCTAAACTAGGAGTTGCCTCTAGTTTAATGGCGGTCATTGTAGGTCAATTACTAATGGGAGCCATTATTGACCATTTCGGTCTATTCGGTGGAAAGCAAATCCCCTTCGATGGCAATAAGCTATTTGCGGTTGTAATCTTCTTTATTGCAATCTACTTCTTTTACCGAAAATAAATGTTTTGGAGGGTTTTCTTAAAGTTATGCTTTGAGGAAACTCTCTTTTTTAAATAGGGTCTTTTTGAAAAATGGTTGTTTATGTCAACGTTTATATTACTGAGTGGAGCGGAAAGGAACGGACAAAATTATATGCAGAAACAACATGAAACAGTCAATAAATAAAAATCCTATTGACAACAAAAGTTATAGTATGATAATTTAATACTTGTATTTTAACACTCTACCAATTTAGCAAACTAAAGTAACGAGAGGAGAAACACAACATTATGAATGCGGTAGTTATTGCTGTCTTAATCATGCTAATTTTAAGTCTACTACGAGTGAACGTTGTATTTGCACTAATTGCAGGGGCATTAGTAGGTGGACTTACAGGCGGATTATCTATAGATAAAACCATCGAAGTATTTACGGGAGGATTAGGAGGAAGTGCATCTGTTGCATTAAGCTATGCTTTACTAGGTGGATTCGCTATCTCCATCTCAAAAACAGGCTTGCCTAACCTCATTGTAGAATCAGTACTAAAAATGGTTGGTAAAAACGAAGAATCAAAAGCTAAAACGTACTCAAAAGCTCTTATCATCTTATTTATTCTATTAATGGCTTGTTTCTCTCAAAACTTAATTCCAATCCATATTGCTTTTATACCAATCCTAATTCCACCTTTATTAAAGGTAATGAATGAATTAAAGATTGATAGACGTTTGATTGCATCTGTACTAACATTTGGCTTAACGGCTCCTTATATTTTATTACCAGCGGGCTTCGGAAAAATATTTCATGACATTCTAGCAACAAATATGGCTGAAAGTGGACTAGCTATTAACGTATCTGATATTCCAAAAGCTATGCTTATACCAACAGCGGGTCTCTTAGTAGGATTAGTAATTGCTGTTTTCATCTCTTATCGAAAAAGTAGAGAGTATGAGCAATATGAAGCAGTCCAACTTGAAAGTACTAAATATTCAAAGGTAGGAATTATCTTTTCAATTCTAGCGATTGTAGCTGCTCTAGTTGTTCAAATTGTTTTAGATTCGATGGTTTTTGGAGCACTGGCAGGAATTGTGGTTATTTACTTAAGTGGCTCCATTAAATGGAGAGAAGCAGATGACCTATTGACAGAGGGTATGAAAATGATGGCATTCATTGGTTTTGTCATGTTATCAGCTTTTGGATTTGCCGCTGTATTAAAAGAAACAGGGCATGTAGATGAACTAGTCAAACAAGCGGCTGCTATGATTGGAGGAAACCAGTCACTTGCTGCGATTTTAATGCTATTAGTAGGTTTGTTAGTTACTATGGGAATTGGCTCTTCATTTTCAACGATTCCTATCATAGCTACTATTTTTGTACCTTTATCACTTGAGCTCGGGTTTAGTCCGATGGCAACTATAGCTTTAGTTGGTACAGCTGCTGCACTTGGAGATGCGGGTTCTCCAGCATCAGATAGTACATTAGGGCCAACATCTGGGCTTAATGTAGATGGACAACACAATCATATTTGGGATACTTGTGTACCAACCTTTATCCATTACAATATTCCGCTTATTGTATTTGGTTGGATTGCGGCAATGGTATTATAATTTAGACAGCTTCTCTTTTGGGAGCTGTTTTTGTATTATAGGTAAATAAAGGTTGTTAACATATGGATGGTGAAAAAAATGTACTTTGGAAAGGAACGTAAGAATTTAGACAGTCGGGTTCCACCGGATCAGAATGTTACCACTGGATTTCCTGTCCTTCATCACGGAAATGTCCCTTATTACTCTGATATGTCTAAATGGAGTTTAAAAATATTTGGGGCAGTTGAAGAATCAATTATATTCAGTTATGAAGAATTTATGAACTTACCTCAATATGAGTATACGAATGATATTCATTGTGTGACGGGTTGGTCTAAATTAGATAATGTTTGGAAAGGGATCTCTGTAAAAGAGTTGTTGAAACATATATCCATTTTAGAAGAAGCTAAATATGTTATTTTACATGCTGAAGAAGGCTGGACAACAAACCTACCATTAGAGGATTTCATGAAAGAGACCAGTTTACTTGCCCATAGTCATAATGGTGAAATCTTAACGCCGGAACATGGATTTCCGCTTAGAGCGGTCATTCCCCATCTGTATTTCTGGAAAAGTGCTAAATGGGTAAGAGGAATTGAATTCTCGGCAGTTGATAAGCCAGGATTTTGGGAAAAGAATGGCTATCATATGTACGGAGATCCTTGGCGTTCACAGCGTTTTGAATGGGATTAACAAAATAGAAAAACATATAGAGGCTCACTGATTCTTTTTGCCTCTATTTTTTATTTACAATAGATCTCATTGATAAAGGGCTTTTGGCAGTAATTGTCGAAAACTACATAGTTATAGTAGTAAATATTTCATGGTAGGTGGATATTGTTTATGAAACGTAAACGTAAGATTGTTATTTTCGTATTATTACTCCTAATAATAGCAGCATTTGTTCCAACTCCTTATTACATTTATGAGCCTGGTTCAGTAGAAGAACTATCTGCAAAAGTTAATGTTGAAGATGGGAATAAGAACGCTAAAGGTCATTTTTACCTCACAACTATATTTTCAATAGAAGCTAGTAATATCTATCACTTGGCTTATGCATTACTTACCCCTTATACAGAAATTAAAAAAACTAGCGAGGTTCAAGCAGATCTATCGGACGAAGAATATTCAAATTTACTGTCATTTATGATGAGAGATTCTAAACAAAATGCCATAGTAGCAAGTTTTAATCAAGCTAATGTTAAAACAAATATTAATTATCAAGGGATTTTTGTAAAAGGTATTAGAGAGGATTCCAAGGCTAAAGGGGTACTTCAAGTCGGAGACATCATTACGATGGTTGATGGGAAAAACATAATAGAAGTACAAGAGTTTACTAGATATTTGGATGAAAATAAAAAAGTAGGAGATTTAGTGAATTTAGCTGTTCAAAGAAATGGTAAAACCGTGACAAAAGAAGTCGAGGTTATAGGTCTACAGAATGAAAAAGTCGGTCTAGGAATCATTCCAGAAGAGGATTTTACCGTTACAACAAATGATAAGAAAGTGGAGCTGGATAGTGAAGATATCGGAGGTCCTTCTGCTGGTCTCATGTTTTCTTTAGAAATATTTAATCAGCTCACATCCATTGACTACACAAAAGGCTATAAAGTTGCAGGAACGGGTACAATAGACCATATGGGTAATGTAGGTCAAATAGGTGGGATTAAGCATAAGGTCACATCAGCATCCAGAGAAGGGATAGATATCTTTTTTGTCCCCAAAGACATCAATGAGGTAGATGCAAATGAAAAAGATGCTTTAGAAGAAGTGAAAGAAAATAACTATACCTTAAAAGTTATACCCGTAGCCTCTCTAAAAGAAGCTGTAGATTATTTGAAAACAATTCCAGAGAATAAGAAGTAAGGAGAAAGCTGTCTGTACTATCTATATTGATAGTAACAGACAGCTTTTTTTAGCATAAGCTTATCATTGGACTGTTAAAGTTCTAAAACCTTCTGCTAAATTCTATACCTTTAAATCTATCGTTTGCCCCGAGGTAGGATGGGGTGCTTGAAGCATCTGGACAAGTTGATTTTGGTCCTGTTGGGCAGTATCCATTACCTTCTTTAGTAGCGATATACTCACTTTTTCAGCAAGAGCCGCTTGGTTCATACCTATTGATAATGCAGGTATATTCAAAAAATCACCTCCCATCCTTATATCGACTAATTCTTACCATTTATCAGTCTTTAAGAAATTTTTATTGTGGCCTGGGAGGAAATGACTATTTATGTGTAAATTTGTTGAAAATTGTTGTAATTATGATGCTAAAGTTTTATATTTTAATTATACAAGTGTAAAAGGGCAAACTTATTGAAAAATAAGGACGCAAAGCCACGAGTCTAAGGTCACGGAACTATGACGGTCGGGTTGCCAAAAAGGATTGGATCCTTGTTGCACATAGGTTAATGGTTGTATCTTCCGTTGTAACTAAGTATCCACCAATCTTTTTTTTGAACTTTTTTTATCTTAAAATTGGAAGGTGGAGGCTTGCAGTGGGTTTATTATTTGGTACAGTTGAGTATTTTGAAAGTGAATTAACGAGTGGCAAACAAACGGGAAATGAAGTCCCTTCCCAAATCTATTTAAATTTAGAAAAAGAAATAAGGTTTGATTTTATTTGCGACGAACAATTACGATCACAATGTTTACAAAATTTAACGATTGCCTATAAAAAATTAACCGATTCTAGATTAGCTGTTTAATAAAGACATTAAAGCAATACTCCTGGAGTGTTGCTTTTTTTATAAGGAAATATTAAACGATTTAATCTTCAAGTAATGTTACTAAATCATATGTGCTTATGTTTAGAAGTAAATTTAAGCCATATTCTTGTATAAGAGAACAGAACCATGCCTGCTTAGAATCGGTAAGAGAATTCCTAAAAACAATAGTGGTAAAACCGAGGTAACCTGAACTACTACTCTCTTCATAAACCATCTGTAGTTAGTCACTCCTTACGTTATATAGGATTTGATCTAGACGGAAGCCATTCCTTTAAGTAGATAGGTAACCCCTTCTTAGCCGTAAGACCTGTATGTCCACTTGGTAGTAACTCATATTTTTTATCCTCACTTGAGGCTAGCTCTACAATTGGATAGGTTTGCTCTTTTGGTACTAGTTGATCAAAGTCAGAAGCTACTACTAGTAAATTAGATTTGATATTTCTTAAATCAACTGTCTGATTATTAATTTTTAACTCTCCTGTGACTAACTTGTTATGTTTGCCTAAATCATTTACAAGTTGCTTTAATGTTGCTCCTGGGAAAGGAATATGGCCGCTTGTCCATTTATTAAACAATATCCATTTATCAACATAATGCTTCTCATACCCTCTATTTAACAAAGATAAGTAATGACTAAAATAAACAGGTGCGGTAACTAATCTAACTCCTGCTTCAATAAAGTTGGCGGGGATGAGGCCGATAGTATCAATGAATTCATCGAAGTCGATTTTTTCGTTTCTAAGTGCCAAAGCCCATTTGTCATAAGCAGGAACAGTAGAAAAATCAATTGGAGTAACAGTAAGAATCAAATTTTTAATGGGTTCAGTGGCAATGGCAGTGTAGATAGCTGCTAAAGTACCACCCAGGCAAAAACCCATTACCGTAATATCCTTCGCCTTGGAATGTGTTAAGGCTTTTTGGACACCTTTTTTTATAAATCCCACAATATAATTATCTAAAGTAATATCTTTGTCCTCGTATCTAGGAATTCCGAAATCGATTAAATACACATCATATCCTTCATCCACAAATGCTTCTATCAAGCTTATATTTGGGCTTAAGTCGAGGATAAAAGGTTGGTTCACTAACGAGTAAACTAGAAAAAGTGGTGTTTGGAACTTTTTCTTTTTTGCAGGATAATACCATAGGGTTGTCTTATTCTTTTTCCAAATGGACTTTCTAGGAGTAGTAGCAGAGGGAGGTTCGTGACCTCCGAACACACTCCAAAAGCCTTTCCAACGTAGTATCTCTTTATTTCCTTCCACTAGTATTCTCCTTTTTAAGAGCAGTCAACAGAGAATCAAGATTACTAGAAGAATGATTTTGCAAGATTAAGTTCAGTTTTTTAATTCTTTTAAGGGATTTTTGTTGGTTTGTTGAAATATTTTCATTACTATTATCGAAGTTTTCAATGGTTGTTAAATGTTGAGTTTCGTTTTCATCCAGTTTATCGGTAATGTTCGAACCCTTTTTTAATTTTCTTACTAATTCATTTAATTGATTGATCTGCTCTTCTATTGCTTCTAATTTCTCTTCGTTTTGAATAGTTAACTTTGCAAGGGAAGCAACGTCACCCTTTGTTGGAAAGTTAAAGGGGATAGATAAGGTTTCCACTTTCTCTTGGATGTTTTTAATAGCCTTTGAATAGTGACTGCTCTGATTACTAAATAATTGAATAATTTCCTCTTTGTTTAAGCATTCTTTTATCCACTCATTTATTTGATATTCAGCTTTTGCTCCTAACATCTTCAATAATTTATAAAATTCATCTTTATCTGCCATGTAATCACCCTTTTTAACATTCTTTTTTCAAGGAGAAAAGATACTTCTAAGTACCGTTTAAGCTACTATATGCTTAAGAACATGATGAACCCTGTCTCCTTTTAAGCCTCACTATATTATAGACAAGCATGTTTAAATACGTGCCAAAAATGGGGCTTGGCCTTTGCCTTTTTATTAAGTTGGATATAATAGGATAAATTTCGCTAATGATGAAAAAATAACTATAGTGGAGAAGAAAGTGAGGATAAACATTTGGATGAGCAAAGTATAAGGGAGGTTCTAGAATATATGGGATTTTGGAGTCTAGCTGCTGGTCTACCTTATAAATTGTCACTACACAATTTAGTAGAAGATATCGACCCTGATGTTCTAGAGCTATTTATTGATTTATATGACATGGAGGATGAAGGGACACTATCATGTAATCATTTTTTATTTCACTTACGAACATTTTTATATACTTACAAATACAATGATTTGCCTTGTTTTAACTTGCCCCATTGAATACATAAAAAGCTTCAATTAGAGAACAATATAGTTGAATGGACAAAAGGAGGGATACATATGGATAAAAACGCAAGAGGTTATGTACAGGACACTGTCTCTTCATTAAATGAAGCTAAAAGCAGTTTACAGCAGGCATTAAATACAGTTGAAAAAGGTTCTAACCGTGACCGTATTGAACAATCAATGGAAGCCGTTAATCAAGCACTTCAGCAATGTGATCAAACGGTTGATATGTTAAAGCAAGTATAAAAATTAAAGATCTTAAAAGCTAACCAAAGGGTAACTTTCCGAGGTTAGCTTTTTTATATGGTCAAATATGAAAAGGCTTTCTTCTAAGGACCCCTTTATATAATCACCTCTTAGCCCACTCCAAATGGGTACTTGCTGCATATGAAGTAGTGTAGGGTAATGTTTAGAATGAAATAAGGAGGTAACCCAATGTATCATGTTAGAGGTCCACAATATCATCAAAATAGCCGCTTTTTCTTTGGAGCTCCATTTTTGGGAGGTTTATTAGGAGGAGTTGCAGGTGGATTAATAGGTGGAGCGTTATTGGCCCCTCGTCCGGTATTCTACGGTGGTTTCCCGCCATATGCTTATGGTGGATTCCCTGGATATGGATATGGCTATGGCTTCGGTGCACCTTATATTTAGGTAAATATAGATAAAGAATGGTTTAGGGTAGAACGAACAAACTCGTAACAAAATGGCCTAAAATCCGAAAAAGCTCTCTACTTTGTAGAGGGCTTTCACTGTTTTACATCCATCTCAAGCTAAGGGTTAAATGACAACAGTCAATATTATTCGTTTTTGAAGTGAAAATTAGCTTTAATCCATCAGGTGTATAGGATATTTCAGGCATGGTTTGAACCCCAGTTGACTTAATCATACTAGTGACTTTCTCCATTTTTGACTCTTGTGCAGCACTCATTAACTCGGAAGAAAACTCCCTTGAACTAGACATTCTTTGTAACAACAAACTAGCATCTTTCATGATTAATTCCATTTGCTTTGCAGAGGAAATAAACTGAGTTGGATTGACTGAAGGGAATTGACGAACGTAATGATATGGATAGTAATAGGGAGAGTAGTAGATTTGATTGTTTGAGTGTATGTAGTGATGACTTTGAGAAGGCGTGTAACGCATTCGATTGGATGGATAAAAATTATACATTTATTCATCCCCTTTCTAAGTTCTCTAAAATTCTCCTTTATTAACATATGAATTTACAGGCTTATCTTATTCTGGCTTTAAACCCTTAGATTCCTTTTTATATTAAGTATGTATTCTTTTACATTACGTTACATAATACAGAATAAAAGATAATTGAAGGGAAATAGAAAGAAAAGTGGAATTATTAAAAGAGAGGCTTAGTTAAGTTTGAAGGGAGCAAGCCTTTATGGAACTTGATTTTATATTAAAGTTAATAGAAGAGGGCGGATACATAGGGCTATTTCTTTGGTTGTTAGTTGGAGTATTTATTGTTCCCGTTCCCAATGAGTTAATCGTCATGACAATAGGACTTGCAGCATCGTTGCAAGTATTAAATCCAGTAATCGCCTTTTTTGTAACTTATTCAGGAATTATTACAACTTTAACCGTTAGTTATTTGCTAGGAAAATATGTGGGAAGACCTCTTTTATCAACGATTGAAAAAAGAGAAAGGTTTTCAAAAAAACTCGAAAAGTCTAAAAACACGATGGATAAATATCACTCCTATTCATTGTTGTTAAGTTGTTTTCTTCCAGGGATGAGAATCTTAGTGCCATTTTTATATGGCACAGCTAAAATCCCATTTAAAACATTTGCCCTATTTGCCTATAGTGGGGCGTTAATATGGCTGATGATTTTCTTTAGCTTAGGATATTGGTTCGGGGATCATAAAGAGAAAATTGTTCAGCATGAAAAGGAAGTCTTCTTTTTTATTGTCATAGCACTATTTATTTATATCGTGCAAAAAGTAATTAGAAAAAAGAAAAAGGAAAGAGTTAGGGCCTTGTAAGAAACGGGCACTTGAGTGCCCGTTAGGTTTATAAGCAATGGAACACTATGGCTCCTAATTTAATATTGATCGCGGTGTTCGAATAAATCAATAGCTCCGAGTACAATATGAGCTAATCCAAAACCAACGACAGTATTAGAAATCATTGAGTCAACATTTCGGTTTTGTTTTAGTGCAAATCCAGTGGCTGTTACAGCTGTTCCAAGTACTGTTGGGATTAGTCCTTCGCGAACTCGATTCATTCGTTATTCACCTCTTCTAGTTATTGTCCTAGCTGGACATATATAGTTTGTCCAATAATAAGTTTAAGTTATATAACAAATTAAGGAGGAAAATACAGTGGATATTAATAAAACACTTATACATGCACTAGGAATAGAAATTACGAAGTTAGAGAAGGGGCTTGTTACGGCAACGATGCCAGTTGATGAGAGGACAAAACAACCTTTTGGATTATTACATGGGGGAGCTTCTGTTGCTTTAGCTGAAACGGTAGCTTCAATTGGTGCATATGAACTTGTAGATAAGCAAAGTGAAGTAGTAGTAGGTTTAGAAATTAACGCAAACCATATTAGAAGTAAAAAGGATGGATTTGTGACTGCAACTGCTACAGTATTACACCAGGGACGAACTACAATGGTTTGGGATATTAAAATTACGGACGAAGAAGATAAATTAGTATGTGTTTCCAGATGTACGATGGCGGTTATTAAGAGAAAATAAAACAGCTCAGATTAGAGCTGTTTTATTTTGTTTGAATTTCAAATAAATTTTTGAGCCTACTATGATAAACCGTTGAAGGCGTTAGCTTTAACATTTGGTTTCGAATAGAACATAGAAAAGGAATATCAATTTGTGCAATCTTACCAGCTAATCTTGATTCTTGAATAATTTTTCTAGAACGGTCTAATCTTTGTTCTTCATATTTTATAAACACGTTATTTATCTCTTTCTCTTTCTCAAAGCAAAGAGCAAGAGATAAGGCATCTTCAATGGCTTGACAAGCACCTTGCCCCATATTTGGGGTAGTTGCATGGGCGGCGTCCCCTAATAGTATAATGTTTCCGAAATTATATCGAAATAGCGGATCAAGATCATAAATGTCGTGACGAATTACATTCTTATCGTCTGTTCTCTCCAAAACTCTTGGGATTGGATCATGATATGCCATGAAATTATATAGTAAATCTTTAACTTTCCATTTAGTTAGTTCTGAGTCATTTGCTTGCCCATTTTTCAGTGCATACCAATAGATTCGATTATTAGATAATGGTACAATGCCAAACCTTCCTTTTGGGCCCCATGTTTCTGTAAAAGCCTTTGGTATGGAATCTGGACAGTTCTCTATGATTCCGCGCCAGCAAGTGTATCCTGCAAAGCGTAATTGCTTGTGAGGAAGTAATTGTTTTCTAACAAAAGAATGGATCCCGTCGCTTGCTATTAAAAAGTTAGTCTGTTCTTCTGAACCATCTTCAAAGCATAGCTGGATTGTGTAATTTTCCCTCTGAACAAGTTGTACTAGTTTCTTATTATAAATCACTGAACTAGGTTCTATAGCCTCGGCCAAAATTTTTACTAAGTCATGACGATGAATAAAGGTGTAATTTGGAAGGGAATCAGATTTATAATCTAGTACAGTCAGTTTTTTTCCTAGTTCTGAGTAAATCGTACATTGATTGGTTGAGAAACTAGCTTCTCTAATTTGCTCTCCAACTCCTAAATAATCAAGGGCTCTTAGTGCATTTCCCCCTAAAACAATCCCTGCTCCGGCTCCATGAAATTGCCCTTGTTTTTCGTAAATAGATACTTCTATCCCTTGCTTTTGAAGAGCTAACCCTGTACATAAGCCACCAATGCCTCCTCCAATAACAGCAATCCTTTTGTTCACAGTTATACTCTCCTTATATCCAGTTTATAAATATGGCTGTAATGAGGTTTACCAAAAGAAGACATTCTGTAATTAACTATAAGTCATTCGTTAATGGAAAGGTATGGATAAATTATGAACGAATGCTAATGAAGTTGATGAGGATAAAAAAATGACCATGAATGTAAGTTATTCATGGTCATTCATATTAACTTTTTTCTAAAGTAGATGCTTTTTCTTTTGCTAACTTCAAGTCATCTTGAACACTTTTGTCCCACAACTTGACTCCTGAGTTATATGCGGCTCTAGCTATTAAATGACCAGCAACAGGGGAGGTAATGAAAATAAATGCAATCCCCAGAATTAATCTAGAGTTGAAATGTCTATCTTCTAAGAAGAAGTAGAAGAATGTTCCTAGCAAGATTAACATAACCCCAAGTGTAGCGGCTTTAGAAGCCGCGTGTGTTCTTGTATAGACATCGGGTAACCTAATTAACCCGATTGCAGTTACAATGCTTAAAAATGCCCCTAGAGCAATTAACATGCCAATGATAACTCTAACGATCTCGGTCATGTTCAACGATAACCCCCTTTTCAAGATATTTTGAGAAGGCTACCGTACCGATGAAAGCTAGAATTCCAATTAAGAGGATAACTTCTAAAAAAGCACTCGTTTTAAGTTTTATGGATACGAGAGCAATTACGGCAACTAAGCTGATACCGATAGCATCTAAAGCAACAACCCGGTCTGCAACCGAAGGACCTTTTATCACACGATAAATCATCCCAAGCATTGAAATCGTTACAGCTAAAAGAGAGACTGTAATAACTGTACTAAGCATTATCGGCTCACCTCCATAATCGCTTTCTCAAATGTATTCTTAATACTTAAAATGGCTTGTTCAGCATCCTCTAGCTCCATTGCATGAATATATAAAATTTTATTATCCATTGATACATCGACCACTAGTGTACCTGGTGTAAGGGTAATTAAGTTAGCTAAAACGGTAATTTCCCATTCTTCAGTCAGCTCTGTAGGCAAAGCAAATATTCCAGGTGTAACATTTAACTTCGGTCGTAAGATAACTTTTAATACAGAGATATTGGCTAAAATTAACTCTTTTATAAAAAGAAAGAATAAATTTAGGACGGCAACCACTCGTAATAAATAAAATCTCGAGTGGAAAAAGCGTCTAAACATAAAGATGGTCAATAAGCCAAAGAAAAACCCTACTAAAAAGGTAACCGGATCGTAGGATACCTTTAAGAACATCCAAACAAAGGCTAGAAATAAGTTTAATAATATTTGAAAAGCCATATTTATCGCTCCTTCAAGACTGCATCAACATATATGTCTGGAGTCATTAATGTTTCTACAGCCTGCATGATATACGGATAAATTGCTTCCGATCCAAGTCCGTACAAAGCAGATAAAACTACAAGTATAATTGGAGATATAAGCAGCCATTTGACTGGAGCTTTTTCTTCCCCTTCATAATTACGATGAATTCCCCAGAAACCATTAATGAAGATTTTTACAACAGAAAACAGTACGAGTAAGCTAGACATTAAAACGATCCCTGCACCCCAATAACTGCCTCCATCAAAGCCACCTTTTACAAGTAAGAGTTTCCCTATAAAGCCACTTAGAGGTGGAATCCCAGCTAGTGCAAGAGCGGAAATGAAAAATGTCCAACCTAGGAGTGGATATCTCTTAATTAATCCACTTATATTTCTTAAATTACTTGTTCCTGTTATAGCAATCACGATACCTGCTAATAAAAATAAGGCTGCTTTAATGATCATATCGTGTATTAAATAGAAAACTGATCCTGCTAAAGCATCTGTATTCATAACGGAAACACCGTATAGAATGACACCAACAGCAATAATGATGTTATAAATAATAATCTTCTTGATATCCCAGTAACCAATCGCTCCAATAACCCCAACAATAATGGTGATAATGGAAAGGACCCCAAGAATTTGGTGAGTAAAGCCTATATCATGGTAAAAGAACAAGGTATAGGTTCTCATAATTGAATAGATTCCGACCTTCGTTAACAAAGCTCCGAAAATTGCCAGGACTGGTGCTGGTGGTGCGTTATAGGAACCTGGTAACCAGAAGTATAATGGAAATATTCCACCTTTTAGGCCAAAAACGATTAAGAAGAGAATCGCAATCACGGTTACAATACCTGGTTGGCCAATCTCGCTAATACGAACGGATATGTGAGCCATGTTTAGTGACCCAACAACAGAGTATAGATAAGCTACAGTAATAACGAATAAAGAAGATGAAATAATATTCACCAAAATATATTTGATAGACTCACGTAATTGGATTCTTGTTCCTCCAAGTACAAGTAAAACGTATGAAGACATTAACATAACTTCGAAGAATACAAACAGGTTAAATATATCTCCCGTTGTAAAAGCTCCGTTAACCCCTACAATTAAGAATTGAAAAATCGGATAGTAATAAAAGCTCTCTCTTTCTTTTCCGATAGAACGAAACGAGTATATGACGCAAAGAAACGAAATGATACTTGTCGTTAAAACGAGTAGAGCCGATAGCATGTCGGAAACTAAGCTTATTCCAAAAGGTGCTTGCCAATTTCCTAAGTCAACAGTCTGTATACCATTGACTCTTACTTTTTGCAATAAGATGACAGAAGCGATAATGGTAGCTAAAGATGATAGGGCGGAAAACCATCTAGATGCCATAATTGATTTATTTAAAAATATTAATATAACCGCTGATACTAACGGTATGATAATTGGTAATAACGGTAAATTAATCATTTCCCTCTGTTCCTCTCAAACGATCCATATTATCAGTTCCTAGTTCTTGATAAGCTCGATAAGCTAGAACTAGGAAAAATGATGTGACCCCAAAAGCAATAACAATAGCCGTTAAGATGAGTGCTTGAGGAATTGGATCCGTATATGAAGGTGCTTTTTCCCCTAATAAAGGTGCCGCCCCTGTTTTTAATCCGCCCATGGTTAATAACAATAGATGGGTACCATGACTAAGTAGCCCTGTCCCGATGATGATACGTAATAAGCTCTTTGAAAGCATTAAGTAAGTTGCTGCCATGAATATAATTCCAACAACAAAAGACATTAATATTTCCATTATTCACTCTCCCCAATCGTTTGAATAATGGTCATCGTTACACCGATAACAACTAAGTAAACTCCGATATCAAACAATACAGCTGTGTGAAGGGACGTTTTTCCTAACACTGGCAAATAGACATCACTAAAAGCATGTGTGAGAAAAGGAACATTAAAAAGTAATCCCCCTAAACCAGTACCAACGGAAAAAAGAAGTCCGATTCCCGTAAGAATTTTATAATCAATTGGCAAAATCTTTGATACGGTTTTCATATCAAATGCTAATAACAATAGTACTAATGCACCAGCGGTCATCAATCCTCCGATAAAGCCTCCCCCAGGATAATAATGTCCTGCAAAGAACAAGTGAATAGAGAAGAGGAGGATAATAAAGAGAACTACTTTTGTGACGGTTTGTAGAATAAGGTCATTCGTTCTCATCCTTCTTTCCTCCTTGTCAGTCTTAGTTTTATCATCGCAAAAATTCCTAGAGCAGCGATAGCTAGTACACAGATTTCAAATAGTGTATCAAAACCACGGAAATCCACCAATATTACGTTTACCATATTCTTACCAGCTGCTTTTTCATATGTGTTTTCAACATAATAATGAGCAATAGAGTCAAACAATTTATTACTGTGTGCCGAAAGTGCGATGGCTGTTACAATTCCACCTACACCAATAGAAATCAGAGCATTTGTTAGTTTAAATTGAATACGGGACTCTTCTTTTTTAAGTTTTGGTAAGTGATAAAAGCAAAGTAAGAATAAGGCTACAGATACGGTTTCAATAACCAATTGTGTTAATGCTAAATCCGGTGCCCTGAATAAAACAAAGAATAAGGAAACGATATAGCCTACTGCTCCTAATAAGATAATTGAAGATAAGCGTGACTTTGCAAAAAGGATGGTCACAGTAGATAAAACAATTAAAAAGGCAATAATCATTTCATAAACACCAATGGATGCAACATGTCTTGTATCCAATTTAAATGCCTGTTTGTAAATAAGAGTGCCACCTAAAATAAAAATAAAGAATGTAAAAATATAAACTAGATAGGTACGGATAAACCCGTTCATATAAAATCTAGTCATTTTCATAGAACTTGTTTGAGCAACCTCTAAGAGCCCATCGTAAAAGCGATTTAGAGCGAGTTTTTCAGGAAACACGTTATAAATATTTCGCCACTTTGGATAAGTAATATAGAGTAGAATTCCAAGTGTAATAACCCCTAAAGTCATAAAAAGCTCAATATTAGGACCATGCCAGAAGGAAATATGGACAACGAATTCTCCACCATTAACTAGTAAACCTGGCAAGATGGAAGCCATTGCAGGTGAAATTAAACTATGAGATAAGAGATTCGGGAAAAAGCCAAAGATCACAACAAGTGAAGCAAGGATAATAGGCGAAATTAGCATTCCAATAGGTGCTTCATGTGGCTTTTTGTCTAATTCCTCAGGCTTGTATGGACCTGTAAAAGTTTTAAACACAAGAATCATACTGTAAATGAAAGTAAAGATACTAGCAATCCAAGCTAACACAGGGAAAAGAATACCCCAAGTATCTAGGTTAAAAATATCTAATTCCAGAACTCGAATCATGCCAGTGAAAAACATCTCTTTACTTAGGAACCCATTAAAAGGTGGTAATCCAGCCATAGAAAAGGCACCAATAATAGCAAGGGTAAAGGTGATAGGCATAAAGCTCATTAATCCACCAAGCTTGCGAATATCTCTCGTCCCTGTTTCATGATCGACGATACCTACAACCATGAAGAGACTTCCTTTGAAGGTAGCGTGGTTAATTAAATGAAAGATAGCAGCTGTTGTTGCGACTGTATATAAGCCATCATCCATTGTTTTGAAATGTAAAGCCGCAGCACCTACTCCAAGTAAGGACATGATTAAACCAAGTTGACTGACGGTTGAAAAGGCAAGGATACTTTTTAAGTCCGTTTGTTTTACAGCGGAGAAGGAACCCCAGAATAGCGTAATGATTCCGAATCCCGCAACAAGCCATAACCAAACAGGTGATTCAGCAAATACAGGACTTAATCTTGCAACGAGATAAATTCCCGCTTTAACCATGGTTGCTGAGTGTAGATACGCACTAACAGGTGTTGGTGCCTCCATTGCATCAGGTAACCAAATGTGAAAAGGAAATTGGGCAGACTTCGTAAATGCACCCAGTAAGACACAAAGAAGTGCAGGAATGAACAATGGATCGTTTATAATTCCACCAGATTGAGCGATGATTTCAGTAACGCTAAAAGTACCAGTCATTAAATAAAGAAGGACGATTCCTCCGAGCATGGCTAGACCACCAAAAACAGTAATCAGCATGGATTTTTGCGCCCCATAGCGTGACTTTTCACGGTGATACCAGTAACCAATTAATAAAAAGGAGGAAATACTTGTTAACTCCCAAAATGCATACATAACAATTAAGTTATCTGATAAAACCACTCCGAACATGGCTCCCATAAAGAGCAACAGGTACACATAAAAAGTATTTAACTTTTCTCTGTCCTTATCTAAATAAAAAATGGAGTATAGAACAACTAATCCACCAATACCTGAGATAAGTAGGGCAAACAGTAAGCCAAGCCCATCAATCTTAAAAGTTAAATTAATTCCTAAAGAAGGAATCCAATTAAACGTTTCCGTAATCGTCTCGTTTCTCGATGTGTTCGTGAGAAAGGAAATAAAGTAGCTAAATAAGACGATAGGAAGAGGTAAGACAAACCAACCTGTATGTACTTGCCGAAACCCTTTATAGAACAAAGGAATTAAAACAGCAAGTAATAGAGGCGAAAAAATAGCCAAATGCAATAGTGACAAAACAAAACCCCCTTGTGAAAATAAAACTTCATGAAACCAGGTACTTAACCTGAGGCCCTTATTTATGTATTTTGTTTTCAAAATAAGATTTGGAAACACGAATAGAGTAAGCCTATAGATTTATGAGATTGGATATATTTTTCAAGAATACTCTCTATATAAATATCTCCAATTTGCCTCTGTTAAATCCTTCAGCTTCAAAGTCCAAATGCTTGAAGTAAATAAGAAACTATTACCGTTCGCTCATCCTCAAATCAAATTATAACCCAAAACGAAAGACCATGCATTTTAAAAACATTGATGCAATAAGCTTTTTGCCTAAAGTATTAAATAGGTAGAAACACGTAAAATCTGGTGAAATTTTTTGCATTTAATATTTTTTGCTTATTAAGAAATGGAAATCAGATTAATACCCTCGTATAAAAAAAGGTCTATATATACAAACTATAAATGGTGGAAGTACGTATAAGGGGAAACGATTTGGGGATGTCAAAGAATGACCCAATTTTTATATTTGTAATGCCTTATAAAGGCGGAGGTGTGTGGGATGAAGATAAAAGTGATTGCATCCATGTCCATATTTCTCCTTTTGTTTTCTGTAGCATGGCTTTTTAATAGTAAGGAAGAGCGGGAATTCTACGTACCAACTGCAGAAGATGAGGTTGTAGAGATAATGCCTGCTACGTACGAAATAAAAGGTAGTCAAAAAAAGCGTTATAAAGCTTTTAAATCTAGAGAGTATGTTCGAATTGAAGCATTGTAAATGAAAATAGCCTTCTCCGAAAAAAAGAGGATGATATGGATCATCCTCTTACATTTCGTTGATTATTATATACATTTGCATTCGTCTGGCTACCTTGATTATGAAAAATCATAATTAGGTAGGGGACAATTAATAAAAGGGAAATCATAGCCATAATGATTAAGTTCGATAAAGGAGTCATTTCTTTCTTTAAATCATCTAGATGATGCTTAAAGAAAGCACTAATTTTATCATTCATAAATACATTGCTAGAGGTTAAAAACTCTTCTTTTTCTACGTCATAATAGTAAATTTCTTTTTTCGTAAAGTAGAAAAAGGAATCTCTTTTTTGTTTATATTCCACTAAAGCAACAGCCAAATGGGAAGTATACTCTTCTGTTATTTCTTCATTCTCTGGTGTATCGGCATCGTCCGTCTTGATCATTTTAAAAACATTACCTTCCATATCAAATGAGTCTAGAATAACGGCAGAATTTAAATGATAGTAATGAGCATTATTTCGAAGGTCTTTTTCAAGTGCTCTTGAAAATTTACTTCTAGCCTCAGATGACATACTAGCCTCTGAATTTTCCGGAAAACTTAATAAGGTTGATAATAAAACTAATATCATGGATAAACCCATAATTATTTTTTTCATTTTCTTTCCACTCTTTCATATTTAGTAATATGGTCCAACAGTTGTTGAAGTTCTTGTTTGGTTGCAAATGAATCAAAGTAAAGCAGCTCATAGTCTAGACCTTCCAAGTTCCAATAAAGGGAAATTCCTAAATTAGGGATAGGTTCAATCACCACAGGTATATTGAATAAACTTAAATCGCTAGAAGTGTTTGAGTCGTGTTTTTGTTCCTCATTTTCTTTTTTGATAACGAGTTGGAAGGAATCTACACCATTTTTTGTATAAAAAAATTGATAACCTAATTGAGGTTGAACCAATTCGTTTACCCGTATCACTTCAAAGTTGTTGTCTGGTTGAATTAGATAAACCGGTAGCTTAATATTTTCCGTAATCATTTTCTTTTTTATTGTTTTATCTTCAAAAATAAATTTAATATTTTTAGAGTTTGGTAACTGATAGTTGATATTAGGATTGGATGAAAAGTTTTTAATCCTAACGATGACTTGTTTTTTTCCGATCGTGTATTGTCTTTTTAATACCATCCAATTGCTTTTACTGATCCATAAACGTTGCTCGCCCATAATTTGTGAGTCATCACGGGGGGTGGCTAATAACTCATAAGTTTTTTTATTGGCTAGTTCTACTTCTTTTACAAGGGTTAATTTATGGGTTTTTCTGAGTGATTCTAAATCTTTTATAACATCATTCTTGGTTGTTAGGAGGTGTTGGAATTGTGAGTACGCAAGCTCCTTTACGGTTGCTGAATTCGCACCATCCTTATAGGACGTGATTAAGTTATTACTAAAAATGGTATAAAAAGTACCTTCTTCCGAATCAATTAGCTTGTATTTTGCTTTACCCTTATAGGGCTCTTCCCAAGATTTCAACAACTTGAGGTTGATGAGTTCTCCATTATAGTAAGTTTGAGTTTCCACTTCTTGATAAAAGCTTTTTTGTGCCTTTTCATTTGCCTTTAGGACGTTCTCGAACATGAGGTTTGGTGATAGAGAAGAGCAACCAGGAATAATGACTATCAATAAAATGATAATAAGCTTGATTATGAATTGATTCATATTAGTCCTCACTCATTTCCGGAAGAAAACAGATAAAGGTGGTTCCACAACCTTGTGTGGATCGAACGAGTATGAATCCTCCTAGCTTTTCAATAATCATCTGAGCAATTGAGAGCCCTAGACCACTTCCTCGGTTTCCTAGTTTAGTCTCTTTGTTTCTAGAAGGATCTCCTTGGAATAACGGCTCGAATAGTTTTTCCTGATCCTTACTTGAAATCGTTTGACCTTCGTTTTGGAATATGAGCCATGTACCAGAATGGATTACACCTTGCTTTTGAAGGTATTGCTTGGCCTCCGAGAATACAAAGTCAGGTATTTGATTATTCGTTGAAAACGCACTAAGCCATATTTTTTTTCCCACCTCTGTATGGTGCAAGGCATTCATGACTAAATTGTCACATAAACGAAGCAATTGCTTTTGGTTAATTGAATAAGTTCCATGTACATCGACATGGGTTAACAAACAGACTTGAAAAGAGTAAGCCAGTTGATCATAATCGGATAAGAGCATTTCAAAAAATTCTTGACCATCCACTAGAACTGTTTCTATCTCATATTGATTGGATTGAAGTATGGAATACATGGTTAAATCATCTATTAGGTGACGAATGTAGTCTGATTTTTCAACAATCATGTTAAGACGGTCTCTTTGTTGAGCATTTAATTGTTTTTCTTCTATTAAACCTTCAACACTTGTTCGAATAGCAGTTAGAGGTGTTTTTAGGTCATGTGAAATAGAAGCAATCATATATTGCTTTTGTTCCTGTGAGAGAAGAAGGGACCTTGATTTATCTTCTAGTTCAGATTGCATCATTTCAAAATGAGTAATCAGCTCTCCAATTTCATCCTTTTTCTTAGGAAGGATGTTTACTTTCCCGTCCTTTGCAAACTGTGTCATTTGATACATCAATGCTATTAAAGGCTGAAATAGTTTTCTTTGAAGTAGAAAAATGATTAGGAAGTAAATGAGTAAGAAAGAGGTTATATATAGAAAAATGGACAGATTCTTTCTCTTATCGACCCCATCAACCCATTCCAATCTTAAGAAAGAGATTTTATAAAAACCGATTAGTTTCCCGTTTTCAAATACAGGACTTTTATATTCAAAGGTTGTATAGGTAGGATTGATTTCATAAAGGTTTTGATAGAGATATTCCTGTTTTTCTTTAAAGAGAGTATTAGTCTCTGAACCCGTCGAATATAAAATAAATCCTTCCTTGTCGTATAAGGTGAATATCACTTTCTTTTGGGAGTAATCATCTAATCTACTATACTCCCTTTTATTATCAATCTCTTTATAGAGTCTGGAATTTGCTAGAAAATCTTGATAATGGTCCAGTTTTGCCTGCACGTCTAGGTAATCTAACATTTCCTTTTCCTGATCGTATGATTGTACTAGATGAATCAGAAGGTACAACAATACAATAGGTAGGATCATTGCCACTAAATAGGAACTTAGTAACCAAGATCTAATTTTCATGGATAGGAACTCCAATAAAACGATATCCGGCACCCCAGATTGTTTGAATAAAATGGGGGTTTTTAGTAGAATCATTAAGTTTTGAACGTAAACTTTTAATATGAACGGTAATAGTGTTATTTCCGTCTACTTCCTCCTGATCCCAAATATGTTCATAAAGCTCCTTTTTTGAAAAGGTTTTATGACTATTTTCTGCCAGTAATAATAAAAGTGAGAATTCTTTTACCGTTAAAGGTAATTCTAAATTTTGTATATAAGCCATTTTTTTATCCGGGTAAATAGACAATCCACCTTGGTAATGATACAAGTCCTCCTGGTTTTGTTCCCCTCTATAGCGGTCAAATCTTCTTAAATGGGACTGTAATCTAGCTTCTAGCTCTCTGAAACTAAAAGGTTTTGTTAAATAATCATCAGCACCGAGTTTTAAGCCTTTTACCTTATCATCCTCCTCGTGACGAGCACTTAATATGAGTAGGGGTATGTCGCTTTTCCAACGAATATTTTGACATAGAGTAAAGCCATCCATTTCAGGAAGCATTAAGTCAATAATAGCCAAATGATAAGTTCCTTGAGTAAAATCATTCCAGCCTTCTTTTCCAGTTGTAGCCCAAGTAACTTCAAAATTTTTATTCACTAGAAAATTCCTTATATTTATTGCAATCTCGCGGTCATCTTCCACTAATAATATCGAATATTTCATACAGCCTTTTTCCCTCTCCTCAAGCAATATTTTATCTACTCCTTATGAAGGTAATGGTAAATTTAAGAAAAATTTTATAATTGATTTTTAAATCCTATGGAATAAACTGTATCATAAATAGAAAAAAGTGGGATATGTTCCATGGAATTAACTTGTATTAAACCTTTAATTCTTACATAATGAATGGGGTTAAGCATTTTTATACTGGAATGTTAAATAACAGAGTTCTAAAGAGAGCTTAAGTTGTAGAGTTTAAAAGACGGAGAATATAATGAAAAATACATATTTAACTAGTTACTTTCCACTTCTATCGATTATTTTGTTTAGTCTAACACTTGCAATCAACGTGGAAATGGTTTTGTTGGACTTCCTAAGAAAAACTGGCATTTACGAGGGTATGAAGGAATTTTTCACAGATGGTGGCATTAAACTGGCACTTCTGTTTTTACTTCTAATCGCTTTTTTTATGGTATTTGCAGCATTAAAACTGATTGCAGATACGATTAATGAACTTTCTTTATTATTCTTTTCGAGAGATTCAGAAGGGGACAGTTTAAAGCTAATCCGTTCAGGATCAACCATTTACTTTTTTGGTGGGGCAATATCTCTTTTGAGTATGTATAGCTTTATTGGAATTGCCTTGATTCTAGCTTTAACAACTGTCATTTATTTTGTGTATTTTGTATATAAAGTCAGTCCGACTTTATCCATCATTGGAGTGTCGGGTCTCATCTTTTTTCAAGTGCTTGTCTGGTCCTCATTATTATTAGGTGTGTTTTATTTAAGTATTAGGGTGTATAACAGTATTATGGCTAGCTTGCCTATATAAAAAGGCTATAACAAAACCCGCCATTTGGCGGGTTTTGTGTGCTGAAAAGAGTTGTCGGGGCTGACCAAGGCGCTTTCGCTTTTCTAATTAATACCCAGACATAATTTCACGCCAGATTAGTAATTGAGGTCCAGTTGTTTCAATTGCCTTTATGTTTGATGGTCGATCTTTTCCCACCCATACTCC
This sequence comes from Robertmurraya mangrovi, assembly GCF_034427655.1. Lineage (NCBI taxonomy): Bacteria > Bacillati > Bacillota > Bacilli > Caryophanales > Bacillaceae > Robertmurraya > Robertmurraya mangrovi. The sequence goes on along the minus strand of NZ_JAXOFX010000005.1, from coordinate 90,559 downwards.
TGTTGTGAGTTCCTCGTTAAGTCCGATGAACCAATAATCATGATAATCGTTGGTCGTTCCGGTTTTCCCACCAATGTATGAAGTAGGATAGTAAGATTTTCGACCTGTTCCCGAAGTGACTACTCGATTTAGTAAGGTTCTCATTTTATCGGTTGTAGATTTGCTCCAAACTTGAACAGATTTATCTTTCCATTCAAATAATGTTTTCCCATTTAGGTCCGTTACTTTTTGTATTGCTCTAGGTTGCCTGAATGAACCATCATTTGAAAAAGTAGTATAAGCACTGGCCATTTCTAATGAAGTCATGCCATACGTAAAACCACCAACTGCTGCAGGAAGAACTTTATCCGTTTTAGAAACCTTATTAAAGTCAAAGTGTTTTAGATCCTTAAATCCTTCTTCCACACCGATTGTATTTAATAATCGAACCGCTGGGGTGTTGAAGGAATGAATAAAGGCTGATTCTAGAGAGACCATGCCATATGTGCCACCACCATAATTTTTAGGACAGTAGCCATTAATACAAAAGGAATCTGCACTAATTCTCTCTGATAAAAGAGCTTGTGTTCGCTCGATATATGGAGCATAAACTAACAAAGGTTTTATAGACGAACCTGGTTGTCGATAGCCTTGAAAAGCTCGATGAAAATCATATTTTTTATAATTTTTCCCCCCAACCATAGCTAGTATCTCGTTTTTCGAATGGTTGATAACCGTTGCGGATCCTTCCACATCTGTATAAGGGAGATGTCTTTTAACTGCTTGTTTTGCTCGTTCTTGAAGAAGTGGATCTAGAGAGGTGTGGATAATAATTCCTGAACCCAGTACTTCGTCGAATCTAGTTTGAAGCTCTTTTTCAATGTGTTCTTTATTTTTATCATTAGAATTAGAAAGTCGTTTACTAAATCCTTCACTTTCTCGAATAAGTTCCTTTAATTCGACCTCAACGTAAGTAGTATAGTCAGCATACTTATCAATACGAGTTTTTAAAGAAACAGTAACAGGCTCTTTAACTAGTTTCTCTCGTTCTTCTTGGTTTAAAAAACCTTTATCACTTAATAACTTCAGTAATCTTTCTTGTCTCTTTTTAGTTCGATCAAAATTTTTAACTGGGTCATAATAGGATGGATTGTTCGGTATAGCAGCTAAAAATGCTAACTGAGCCTTCGATAACTTAGAGGCACTTTTTTGAAAATATAGATTTGCTGCTGCTTCAATGCCATAAGCTCCATTTTGAAAGTATATCGTATTAATATATAAATCTAGGATTTCTTCCTTTGAGTACGTTCTTTCTATTTCATATGCATAAAGTAATTCACTTAATTTTCTATTGTATGAACGTTCGTGGTTTAAATACAAATTCCTTGCTAGTTGCTGTGTAATGGTACTTGCACCTTGTTCAATATCGCTGGATTGAATGTTTATGGCTAATGCTCTACCCATTGCTGTTAAATCAAAGCCCAAATGATCATAAAAATGTTGATCCTCTGCCAAAACAAATAACTCTTTTAGGAAAGGAGGAATTTTATCCGAAGGCAAATAGGTCCGGTTCATTGGCTTATGAATTTCTGAAATGATTTGGTCATTTCGGTCTTTAATATAGCTGGTTTGGGATAGTTTAGAATCTTCTAGTTCTATCCGTTCATCTAATATCTCATGAAAGCTTTGAACATTTGATGCTTCCGATAAAGAAAGTGATATTAATATGATGAATATTGGTAAAAAAATAAAAATAAACATATATCCAGTGAACGTTCGCAAGATGAAGGCCATCCTTTTCTATGATTCTATATAATTTTGCTCTTTACTTTTAAATATCGACTCAGGACTGGTTTTCTTAACACTCCAGAATAAGATAAAGAAAGCAAATAGAAAAAGACAGCTAGTTAAATAGAATACAAAAGAAATTCCCATGAAACCTGAGATTAGACCACCCATAATAGGACCGATTACATTCCCTAAGAACCGGAAGCTAAGGTTATAGCCAAGAACTTCACCTTGCATGGACAAGGGAGCAACCTGACGGATATATGCGGTTACGCTTGGGATAATTCCTCCAACGGCTATTCCATACAGGAAACGGAATAGCACCAATTGCCATAAGGAACCTGCTAGTGCTTGAGGAATAAACATGATTGAACACAAGATGAGTAATATTAATAAAACTCGTTCATGCCCTAAAGAGTCCCCTAACTTTCCCCATGACCTCGTTGATAATAAGTTACCAAATCCCGTTGCTGAAAAGGCGAGGCCAGCTAGGAAAGCTATATTAGTAGAGGAATTTAATTCTGTTACATAGAGAGCTAAAAGTGGCTGGATACTGAAATTTGCTGTTTGAATGAAGAGAGAAACAAACATGATGGTTAGTAAAGTAGGGTTTTTAAAGATGTGCTTAAGAACTTCAGCTCTTGTGTATGATTTCTCTTTTTTAGAAGCCTCAGTCTTTTTATTTTCCTTAATTCCTACAGCAACCACAATAGTAGCTAACATTATAGCGAAAGAAGTAATAAAAAAAGTGTACTGAAAGCCAAATAAGTCAGCCATCATTCCACCAATTAAAGGACCTAATAAGCCCCCAGAAACCGTACCCATCTGCAAAGTACCTAGAGTTTTACCTGCAACTTCTTTTGGGGTTTGAGCAGATATTAACGCCATTGAAGTTGGAATAAAGCCAGTTACAATCCCCATTAACATTCGTAAAAGAAATAATTCTTTTACAGAGCTAGTAAATCCCATGAAAAAAATGCTTGTGGCAATACCGAATCCCGTTAGCAATAATATTGGTTTATATCCATACTTATCACCAAAACGCCCCCAAAATGGAGACACAAAAAAGGCCACTAGAAAAGTGATTCCGAAAACAAACCCAGCCCACCTTTGGACATAGTCATTGCTAAACTCGCCAAATGATTCAATATACAAGGATAAAAACGGAAGAATCATAGTGGCACTGGCTGCAACTAAAAAATTTGCAACCCACATAATAATGAGGTTTTTCTTTTTAGTTTGAATGATGAACACCTTCTCTGTAAAAACTCTCTCTTTCGGAGGAGAAAGAGCTTTTTATTTATTTCGTCTATCTAAATATTAGCGTATAAAAACTCTTTTGTCCAAAGATTATGAAATTTTCTGAACAAGATATGAAGAGCTAATATGCTAGTCCTACAAAATCCCAACAATCAAGATTAAATGTATTTTAATTACAGAAAAATGAAAAAACTTAAGTTTATCATGTTATAATAGAAGAAAATATGTGTGCGAAGTGTAACCAAATATCAAAATTACTTTTTTGCTAAATTAGTATTTTTCACTATTTCTAGAATGTGTTTTTCTATATTAGAAACCTGAGTTGATTGGAGCGGAAGGCACTTGACTCCTGCGGGAGCAGAGGGAATGGGAGACCCCACAGGCGGGACGCCGAGGAGGCTCCCATCCCTCCCCGCGGAAAGCAAGTGCCTGGAGCGGAAATCAACGGGCAATGTAATAAATCTAACCTTTAAAAAGAAAGCTGGTGATTCTATGGAAAGGGAACAACAATTTTTATTTATTGACTTCGAATTTACAATGCCAGAAAAGAGTGAAAAATTTAGAGGGTTTTTCCCTGAAATCATTGAAGCAGGTATCGTTGCGGTAGTGAATGACCGAGTTATTGAAAGCTTCTCTTCTTACGTTACCCCAGTGCATTTTCCTACTCTATCAAACAGATGTAAATCATTTTTAAATATCTCTCAGGAGCAAGTGGATTCTGGTATAACCTTTCAAGATCTTGTTAGAAAGCTAGAATTAATGGGTTCGCAATACCGGAATACCATTGTTACATGGGGAAATATGGACATGAGAGTATTAAGAAACAATTGTGAACAAAATGGACTGCCTTTTCCTATCAGTGGGAGAGAGATTGATTTATCCATGGAATACAAAAAATTCTTCGGAGACCAGAATCAAACTGGATTATGGAAAGCGGTTCGTGAATATGGGAAGGAAGGAACGGGCAAACACCACCGTGCATTAGATGATGCTCTTACCACATACAGCATTTTCCGTTTAGTTGAAGAAGATAAAAAATATTTAAAAAAACCAGAACCTACTACAATAGGAGACAGAGTAGATTTTTCTAAACTCCTAAATAAGTTTGCGTAATAAGCCAAATCTACCAAAAGTGATTTGGCTTATTATTTTTTATAGTTGTTTAAAGTAATCCTTTTCAAGTATCTTCATGCACTCAAGACTTTTAGAGGCCCAAGCAGAAGAATCTGTTTCTAATTCAGACTTTAATTTATCAACTGCAGCCTTTAAAGAATCAATGTATTCAGGTATATCTTCAGTAAACGGCTTAACCATTTGCTTTGGTACATTTGTTTGCTCACGGTAAGCCAAAGCTCTTCTCTCATGAAAAAAAGCAACATCTGCATCTTTAGGGTTATGTAGGTCACCTTGCATGGGGTGTTTTGCAACAGCTAACACTTTCACTAAATAATGTTGTGGTCTAATATCCGTAACCTCTCCGATATATTTTCCCGTTTTATAAATAGCAGTAACTTTTTCTCCAACTTTTAATTCATTCATATATATTTCTCCTTCCCAAACATAAATGGTATGATTATGATAATTATGACTTAATAACAATTAAAAACAAAGCTGGAGGGACTAAAATGACAAAAAAATTATTTGCCACTATGCTGGCTGCTATCCTAATGTTAGTAGGTTGTGGGACAAGCACGACTGAAGATAAGACTAACGGGGCTGAAACAGAGAAAAAGGAATCTAAAGAGAAGAAAGAGGAAGCAGTAGCACTTCCACAATTATCTACTGAAGTGGCCGACAACGAAAGATTAGTCGAAATGGAAACAACAATGGGTAACATTAAAATCAAGCTTTTCCCTGAATATGCACCTCAAGCAGTAGAGAACTTTATCGGTCATAGTGAAAATGGATATTATGAGGGTGTTATTTTCCATCGTGTTATTAATGATTTTATGATCCAAGGTGGGGACCCACAAGGAACAGGTATGGGTGGAGAAAGTATTTTTGGACAGCCTTTTGAAGATGAGTTTTCTGACAAGCTATATAATTTCCGTGGTGCTCTGTCCATGGCTAACTCTGGACCAAATACAAACGGAAGTCAATTCTTTATTGTTCAAAAAACGGATATCGAAGAATCTTTAGTCGATCAAATGGAACAGGCTGGTTTTCGAAAAGAAGCAATTGAAGCTTACGAAAACAATGGAGGAACTCCTTGGTTGGATAATAAGCACACTGTTTTTGGGCAAGTGATTGAAGGGATGGAAATTGTAGATAAGATTGCAAATACTGAAGTCGGTGAAGGTGACAAACCAGTAGAAGATGTAATTATTAAAAAAATTAATGTTATAAAATAATTCAGGTATGAGGTGTAGAGAGGTATTATAACTTATCTACACCTCTTTTATTTGGGAGTGTATAGAAAGGATAATTTTCTTATTTGGACAAAGGCCTTAATGTTGATATAATGTTTTATGGCGATAGACAATATATATGGTAGCCAGATGAGCATATATAAAGCTAAACTTTATAGGTAATGAATCTACGGATGTCGATATAGTAAAGTGCCTTGACGAAAGGAAGAAGACAATGTTTGAATGGTACGTATTATCATTATTTTTATATTTTCCAGAGGATAAAACAGAATATATTCCGGCAGCAATCTCTTTTGTTATTTTCTTTTTCATTGCTGTTTTAACCATGAGATGGATTATTCGTGTTTCTAAAAGGGAAGCCGAAAAGGCAAAACAGTTAGAAGAAGAGATTTTAGGGGAAAAGAAAGATCAAAACAACTCTTAAAATGCTGAGATGTGTCATAGGCTTATAGTAGGTATTTTAACGTGTTTCTAAAATTAAGGTTAATAAAAGGGGGACCTGTTTTGGGAATTTTTGATGGTTTAATGGGAAATGCCTCTGAGGTGAACATTGACGATGTACAAAAGGAATTTTCTCACATCCTGGCTCCAAACGAGCGAATAGAGAAAGCATATAAATTAATTCGTGATATGTTCATTTTTAGCAATAAGCGTCTAATCTTAATTGATAAGCAAGGCTTAACTGGAAAAAAAGTCGAAATACATTCGATTCCATACAAAAACATTACTCATTTCAGTATTGAAACAGCTGGAAGTCTTGATTTAGATGCTGAACTAAAAATTTATATTTCAGGATTAGATACGCCTATCCAAAAGCAATTTAATAAGAGCTTAAATATTTATGAACTTCAAAGCGTTTTAGCTGAATATGTACTGTAAAGACGAGCAAACGATTGCCCGTCTTTTTTTATTTAATTCAAAGCTTTTTTCAAACGGTTTAAACCATCCATTAAAGTTTCTCTAGCGCAAGCTATATTCATTCGAACAAAACCTTCTCCACCCGGTCCATATTTATTCCCTGGCTCTAATGCTAATTTACCTTTGTATAGAAGTGCGTGTTTAATTTCTTCATCAGTTAGTTTAAGTTGGCGACAGTCTAACCAGAGTAAATATGTTCCTTCAGGCTCTATTAGGTTAATGTCAGGTAGATTTACTCTCAGAAATTCTTTTGTAATTTCTATATTTTCTTTAAGATAAGCAAGTAACTCATTTAACCACTTCTCTCCGTGTCGATAAGAAGCTTCCATGGCGATTATTCCAAATGTATTCAGCGTAAAAAAACCTTGTCTTTCTTGTTCATTCTTAAATTTCTCTCGTTTGTCTTCATCAGAAATAATGACAGCTGAGGATTGAAGTCCAGCCAAATTAAACGTCTTGCTAGGTGCTATAAAGGTAATGATTTGATTTTTATATTTTTCATCTAAGGAAGCAATAGGTATATGAACATTAGGTGGGAAAACTAGATCAGAATGAATCTCATCAGATAAAATGAGACAGTTATATTTAAGACATAAATCAGCTATTGATCTTAGTTCATTCTCTGACCAAACCCTTCCACCAGGATTATGTGGATTACATAATAGAAATAGTTTAGCACCTTTTATTAGTTTTTCTTCAAAGTCCTTCAAATCGATTTCATATTGTTTTTTGCTTTGGCTTAACGTTAATGGTGAATGTAAAATAGTCCGATCATTCTTTTTAATCATATCGTAAAAAGGTGTATAAACAGGGGACTGAATTAATATTTTATCACCTGGCTTGGTAAAAGCCTTAATAGCCACGCTAATGGAAGGAACAACACCAGTACTATAAAGCAACCAGGAAGGGTCGATGGTCCACTTATGTCTATTCTCTAACCATTTTTGTATGATTGCTGCTACTGATGAAGGAACATACGTATATCCATAGATACCATGAGAAATACGTTCTTGTAATGCTTCATGAACTTCAAACGGAGGTTTAAAATCCATATCAGCCACCCACATAGGAAGTACATCCTCAGTTCCGAAAACCACTTTTGTCAGATCCCACTTAACAGAAGCCGTCTTTGCTCGATCCACCACTTGTTGAAAATTAATTGATTTCATTAGTAAGCACCTCTTTTTTCTGTTTCATATACTAGTTCCGCTAGTAGTACAAATGAGACTATACTTTTAAAATTCGATAATATGGTTTAAGTTATGTTCAGTCAAAAAAAAAAAGACCCAGTCAATTCGACAGAATTAACGAGTCCTATTTGTTATTTTTTATATTTTTTATTTTATACTGATTCAATAAATTTTTAATGTAAGAGCTTAATTCAAAACGGTTTCCTTGGAAAAAGTTTTCTAATTGAATCTTGTTACTATTCATTTTTATTTCCTCCAACTCTATTATCATTGTATCAATAGTATTCCCAGATTAAGAATATCTTAAACTTATATATGTAACATTTCTATAAATCTATAAAAATAGACCTGGAAGGAATCTAAGCTGAAAAAAGAATAGGGGGCACGATCAGATGAAATCGTACCCCCTTACAATTATAATGCTTACTCATTATATACATAAATTAATTAAAAATATGCATCCAGACAGTGAAGTTAGCAATATGGAAGAACATATGAGCAATCATGGCATAGATAAGCCCTTTCTTCCAGAACAAATATCCAAAGAAAATTCCTACGATTCCATTTAATATTAAAGCTCTAGCAACGAGGGCGGTAGTAAGTTCGCCAAAAACTTGTGCTGTTGCTGGTAAGTGGCCAGCACCGAATAAAAGAGTTGCTCCAATAATTCCTGTCCAGTAAATCCAGCTTGGAATGTTATTTGTTTGTTTTCTAAATAATTTAGTTACAATCCAAATAATAAGAGTCATAAGGAACAATCTCATTAGGATTTCTTCCCATATTCCCCCGTAAATCACACTCATTAAAAATGATTTTCCCCAAGACGTTGGTGCTATCGTTTCCTCAAGAGTTGGTAGTAGAGGTATAAAAACAAACTTATCTAAAATAATCATAATTAAAGAACCTAGTGAACCACCAATGGCAGCATATACAATCCAATTCTTTGCCCATTTAAACGAATAGTCACGATCTACTAATGAACGAAAAAACGGAACTTCTAAATTCACCTTACGTATTAACGACAACCCAATAAAACTCGTGATAAAAGTTAATACTACCTGTTGGACAATTGAGATGATATTTAAGACAAGTACAGAAGGAGCATTCTCTTGTCCTTCTAATAACTCAGCCAGGGCTGCTCCCTGTACCCATATAAGTGTAAGTGTTGCAATTGCACCTAAGAATGCAAATAGTAATGAAAGTTTTAAATTATTTTTTACCATATTTCTTCATCTCCCTATATATCTATTTCTTATTCTGAAATTACCTCATTGGCCTTTTTCATACATATGACGTTGATAGTTAGGAAATCGTTCATTTTTTTCAAAGGAATTTGAGAAAAAAATTATAAACCTTGCAAAAGCCTTTCCGAAAGCAATCTAATAATGTTAAGATATGAAAACAAATAGAGAAGAATTAGGTGATTTTATGGAAATGCTTAAAATGAATCTAAGTCTATTAGAGCTTCTTTCGAATTGGGACCCACTAGGATATGGGATAGGGAGTTATGATACAGAAATAGCAGATACAATCCAGGCTGTTCATATCATGAATGATCAAGACAAACTTGCACGAAAAATTCAAAGTATCTATGAGTTTTCTTTTGAAGAAATCATCCCTCTAGATGAATGTAGAGAAATTGCCGGTAAATTATTGGTAATAAAAAATGAAGAATCATGTTCATTATGATTTTTTAAAGCAAAAAGGTTCAAATCCTAGGTGATTTGAACCTTTTATATTTATGTGGCACTAGCTATTACACCTATAACATCAATCGTTGTAAAAACGACCCTTTTATAGTAGTCCTATTGATATGAAGGAACTTTTCTTTTTAAAAACGTATGGATATGGTTAAATACATCGTTTGGTCTCTCTTCAGGTACAAGATGGCCGGTATCCTTTAAAACAATTAGGTCAGAATTTTTTAAATCTTGATTTAGTCGTTTCCCAACAGATAAGGGAACAACCCTGTCATGTTCTCCCCAAATTAATAAGCAAGGGGTTTTGATTTCACCAAGCTCATTTTCTGATAGCTCTTCCTCACGGTGGCGAATCATTCTTGTTAATCCTTTAAAAATATCGTTCTCTAAAAAGGGAAGGGTGTACCCATAGAGCATCTCGTCATCAATTAAAGAGTGATCATGAACCACATTTTTTAAATTTTGCTTAACACCCGAACGGGATAACCAAAACTTTACATATAAATGGAAGTAAGGGATGTAACTCGAAAAGACTAATGGAAGCTTAGAGCGCTTTAAATAACCTGAGCTACAAAGTAACACCGCATTTTCAACTATATCAGGCCTCAAATGACTAATTTTCAAGGAGATTTGCCCACCCATTGAATGCCCAATAACCGTTATTTTATTAATATTTAAGACTTGAATTAACTGAACAATGGACTTTGCGATATTATCATAGGAATAGATGAATTTAGTCGATTTCCCACTTTTTCCAAAAGGAGGGAAGTCAACAGAAATGACATTGTATTCCTCTTTTAAAAACGGAATTAGGCGTCGAAAACTAAAGGTAGAAGAAAGAAACCCATGTATTAATAAAAGTGTTTCCTTTTGAGAAGAATGCTTATAATACTCATAGTATAAGTCATTTCCATTTATCAATTTCGTACCCGTAATCAAGGTTTGCTTCATCTCACCTATACTCCTTATCAATTGATTTTGCTTATTCTTTCCTTTTTATTTATAACACATTCTCCGATTTAAATTAGGTTGTTTTAAAGTTTTTACTTAGAGGTTAATTTACTTTAAAAGCCTGAGTTGATTGGAGCGGAGGGTACTTGACTCCTGCAGGAATAGAGGAAATGGGAGACCCCACAGGCGGAACGCCGAGGAGGCTCCCATTCCTCCCTGCGGAAAGCAAGTGCCCGGAGCGGAAATCAACGGGTTATGTACAAAGCAAAGTCATTTGGACTAGTAGCCAATAAGTATAAAAAATGTATATTGTAACTGCGTTATTTTTTGCTATAATTGAACTATTTTAAATGGAGGGGTAACAAATGAAGTTGTCTAATCAAGAGATTGAGCTACTTGAGATTTTGGAAACAGATTCTCGAATCCCTATGGATCATTTAGGCAAAATGATTAATTTAAGTATACAAGAAACAGAAGAAATGATAAAAAAACTAGAGAATTCAAAAATCATTGTCCGTCATACTTCTGTTATTGATTGGTCGAAGGTTGAAGGACATGAAGGCGTTACAGCCATGATTGACGTTAAAGTTACTCCGAAAAGAGGAGTAGGTTTTGACGAAGTGGCCCAAAGAATATACCGATTTAAAGAAGTGAAGTCTGTATATTTAATGTCAGGGGCTTTTGATTTATCGGTTATTGTTGAAGGAAAGTCAATGAATGAAGTAGCAAGATTTGTCTCTGAGAAATTATCTACCCTTGACTCCGTTATATCAACAACCACCCATTTTATATTGAAAAAATATAAACATGACGGGACCATTTTTGAACAAACAGATGATGATAAACGAATGTTGGTGTCTCCTTAATGAAAACGACAAAAAGTTACTTATCTAAAACAGTTGAAGATTTAAAACCTTCTGGAATTAGACGATTCTTTGATTTAGCCGCTAGTATGGAAGGAGTTATTTCATTAGGGGTAGGGGAGCCTGATTTTGTTACCTCATGGTCTGTTCGAGAAGCCGCCATTTTATCACTAGAGGAAGGCTACACCTCCTATACGGCGAATGCAGGATTACTAGAATTAAGACAAGAAATATCGTCTTATATGAACAGAAGCTTCAATGTGTCTTATTCACCCAACACGGAGATTATTGTAACAGTTGGTGCTAGCCAGGCGATTGATATAGCTTTAAGGGCGATTGTTAATCCTGGGGATGAGGTTATTGTGATTGAACCTAGTTTCGTTTCTTATGTTCCAATTGTGAATTTAGCTGGCGGAACGGCTGTAACTGTACAAACAAAAAAGGAAAATGACTTTAAAATTTTACCTTCTGAGCTGGAACAGGTTATAACGAAAAAAACGAAGGCCATTATGCTATGCTCTCCAAATAATCCAACGGGTGCCATGCTTAATAGAGAAGAGCTTATTGGAATAGCCTCAATAGCAGAGAAGCATGATTTGCTTGTATTATCGGACGAAATATATGCTGAGTTAGTTTATGACGAAGAGTATGTAAGTTTTGCTGAGTTAAAAGGGATGAGGGAAAGAACCATTTTGATTTCAGGATTTTCAAAAGGGTTTGCTATGACCGGCTGGCGTTTAGGTTTTGTATGTGCCCCGGAAGAAATATCTCAAGCAATGTTAAAAATTCATCAGTATACCATGATGTGTGCACCTACGATGGCTCAATTTGCAGCTCTTGAAGCATTAAGAAATGGTAGAGAAGATGTAAATGAAATGAGAAAAAGCTACAGACGTAGAAGAAACTACTTTGTACAATCACTAAATGATCTAGGATTGGACTGCCATCAACCGGGCGGAGCGTTTTATGCCTTTCCTTCTATAAGAAGAACCGGTTTATCATCTGAGCAATTTGCAGAAAAATTACTATTAAAAGAAAGATTAGCCGTTGTCCCTGGAAATGTGTTCGGTGAAAGTGGGGAAGGACATATTCGTTGTTCTTATGCTTCGTCTATGGAGCAACTCCAAGAATCCATAAATCGATTAAAAAAGTTTTTAGAGAATGTATAGGCATGAGGCAGGCTAATAGGCTTGCCTCTTATTTTTTGAAATCAAAAAAAAGAAGGACAACCAGAAGGCTGTCACTTCAAAAAAGGGGGGGAATACTAGAAAGCTTTATACAAATATGATTACCACTATCCCCAAATTTTATACATTCATTGATATTTAATTTCATAAAGTAATTGCATCACTCTTAAAAAGTCTTCTTCACTAATCTCTTTTGCTTTGCGTAATATTAACTTCGCTTTTTTTGTCCCTATTTCTTGAATGAGCTGTTCTAATTCTAAATCAATTCCTACTTGATTCGTTTGAACCTCCTGCTCAAGGATGTCAGATGCAGGAACATCAAGAACGGTCGAAATTTTTAATATCGTTTGAGTTTCAGGAATTTGTTCGCCAGATTCATACTTTTCAATTGTCCCTGTACCAACCCTCGTTTTGAGTGCTAACTCTTGTAGAGACATCCCTCGTCGTTCACGATAAAATTTTATATTGTTTCCGATAGTACTCATGGACCGTCATCCTTTCGTAAACAATTAGCTGTTAATTTACTATTATTTTAACATCACAAAAGTTGTTTCTTGACTCCCCTTCTTGAACATTTCGTTACATATCTACATTAACCCTATTGAATTCAAGAAGACGAGTATAATGGCTACCGGTACAATAAAACGGATACTTACATACCAAATATCAAATAACACACCTAATCCTGAAGTACCTAGTTCTAATTCCTTTTTCACCAATGTTCTAGGCATTCTATAGCCAACAAACAAGGAGATTAATAAAGCTCCTAACGGAAGACTAATATTACTGGTTAGATAGTCTGCAGCGTCAAAGAATGTTTTATTGAAAATAAGAAAATCGGACATAATGCCAAACGATAAAGCACTAGGGATACCAAATACAAAAATCAATAGGCCTGCTACCCAAGCAGTTTTCTTTCGTCTATTCGTCTCATCTTTAGCCATAACAGCTACAATGATTTCTAAAATAGAAAACGCTGAAGTTAGTGTTGCAAATAATAATAAAATTAAGAAGATTGTTAGAAATACGCCCCCAAATGCGATTTCGTTAAAAACAGCTGGTAGGACAACAAACACTAATCCAGGTCCTTCTCCTGGTTCAAATCCTAAAGCAAATACGGCTGGAAATATGACTAATCCTGCCAGAAGGGAGATAAAAATGTTTAATCCAACTACAGAAAAAGCAGATTTTACAATACTTTCTTCTTTAGATAAATAGGATGAATAGGTGACCATGACTGAAATACCAACACTAAGGGCAAAGAAAGATTGTCCAAGTGCCAGAAGAATCGTTTCAGCACTAATTTCATTAAGATTTGGTTTAAGGAAAAACTCTACCCCTTGTGAAGCCCCTTCTAAAGTTAAAGAGCGTAAAACTAATACGATAAAAAGGATAAATAAAGCTGGCATCATATATTTACTAGCTTTTTCAATCCCCTGTTGAATCCCACCTTGTACAACTATAATCGTTAATATCATAAATAAAAACTGAGCCAAAACGGATTCAATAGGATTACCAATGGTGTTGCCAAATAATTCCCCGTACTGTTCTTGTGATAAACCAGATAAGGCCCCAGTCAAACTTCTCCATAAGTAAGAGAGAATCCATCCACCAACAACACTATAAAAAGAAAGGATGATAAACGAGACAATGACTCCTAAATACCCTAAAAGTGGCCATGCGGAACCTGGTGCAATTGTCCGATAGGCTGAAACTGCGTCCTTTTGTGTAGAACGTCCAATGATAAATTCAGCGATTAAAATGGGAGCACCTATGAAAATAGTCAGTAAAAGAAAGATAATAAAGAATAACCCTCCACCGTTCGTTCCGGCCATATAAGGGAATTTCCAAATGGCACCTAGCCCAATCGCAGAACCAGCTGCAGCTAGAATAAAACCAAGTTTCGATGTCCACTGTTCATGCTTTTTCATGCCCCAATACTCCTTCGTTAAAAAATATATTTTTCAATCTTACTATGTTTCCTTAGAAAAGAATAGGGTAGTTTTATGTATGAAGCGTTTACATGATAAAATTAAGGACAAAATTATTATTTCCATAAAAAGCGCATATAAAAGGTATGATTAATTATAAGGATTGTTAAATTTAGTGATGGACAAAATATTATTGTCTGAATAGTAAAGTATGCTTATTACAAAAGTGGGTAAAGGGTCCTTTTTGATAAATAGCTGTCTTTATGATATAATCTTTAATTGCGTATAAAGTGAAACTTTCTCGGTTGGTTTTAAACATTGAACGGGTGTAGATATAGTGGATTAAAGCCACTTTTTTGAATACATTTACCGAGAGCTGTTGAACCAAAACGTGATTTCGTTTTGGCTTCATGTGTATAGGAATTTAAATAAAAACTTAGGAGTGTTTATATGTCAGAGAAAATCGAAGTAGGCAGTGTTATTAAAGGTAAAGTTACAGGAATTCAACCATACGGTGCATTCGTTGCACTAGATGAAAATACTCAAGGATTAGTTCATATCTCAGAAGTTACTCACGGATTCGTTAAAGACATCAACGAGCATTTAAAAGTGGGCGATGAAGTAAACGTTAAAGTTCTTTCAGTTGATGAAGCGGCTGGAAAAATTGGTCTATCCATTCGTGCAACTGAAGAAGCTCCAGAGGTTCCTGCTGCAGCACCGAAGGCAAAAAAGCAACCTCGTAAACGCCAAGCAGCGGCAGCAATCAAACAAGATACTGAAACACCACAAGGCTTCAATACTCTTAAAGATAAATTACAAGAGTGGATTGAGCAATCTCAACGTTAATAATCAAATGATAAATTGGAAAAAGATCGAGCCTAGCTCGGTCTTTTTTCGTAATTTATTTTAGTGCAAAAACTATTTGCGTTTTTAATTATTTGTTGTTTGGTTATAACAGCTAGTAAATTAGCTTCATTCAAAGATAATAAAATATGTAAACTGGAGACAAAAAGGGCTAGCCAAAATTTTTCTGGGACTAGCCTCATCTATATTATCTAACTATTTCTAGATTGTGTTTCTTAATTCGGTATTGAAGATTTTGCCTGCTGATTCCTAGGGCTTTTGCCGTTTTTGTTATGTTGTATTCATGTTGTTGAAGGGCTTTATTCAAATAATAGGTTTCTACTTCTTCCATATATTGATCAAGCGGTTTAATTTGCTTTCCTTTTTGTAAAAGAAGATCATCTAGTTCAGTTGTTTGGTTTACGCCTGTTTGGAATTGTGGCTTCCTTCTAAATTGAATCGGCAAATGTGAATAGGTGATGGTTTCTTCTTGATCCATCAAATTCATGGTCCCTTCAACTATATGTTCTAATTCACGGACATTTCCTGGCCAGTCGTACTGTAAAAATCTTTCAAGAACCTCTTCGTCTATTTCTTTTACATTCATACTGAACAATTGGTTATATTTATCTATGAAAAATTGTAATAAGTCACTAATATCATTTTTCCTTTCCCTAAGTGGGGGGATAAATAGAGATACCACGCTAAGTCTATAATATAAATCTTTTCGAAGTCGATCATTAGATATCGCTTCAATGGGATCTTCGTTGATGGTTGCGATAATACGGACATCCACTTGTCTGTCCTTCGTATCTCCTACTCTTCTAACCGTTTTTTCTTGAATCACCCGTAAAAGCTTAGCTTGTAATGCTGGGTTTAAAGAGTTAATTTCATCTAAGAGCAAGGTTCCCCCTTCTGCTTGTTCAAATAACCCAGGGCGTTCTACCGAGCCTGTAAATGCCCCTTTTTTTGTTCCAAAAAGAAGTCCCTCTATCAAACTATCAGGTAAGGCTGCACAGTTCTGAGAAATGAACGGTTTTGACGATCGATTGCTCCCGTTGTGTATACTTTGAGCAAATAATTCTTTACCAGTTCCAGTCTCTCCAACAATAAGAACAGAGGAATGGGTACGAGTCGCTCTTTTACTTAATGTAATAACCTCTTTAATTTGTGAACTGTTCCCGATAATGCTATCAAAGGTGTATCTAGTATCTCCTTTGTTAAGGATATTTTCACGAATAATTTTCTCAAGCTTAGTAACATCACGGGCAATTTCCATTGCGCCAATCCGAGTATGGTTTTCTATTATAGGAGAGGTATGATTAATGGTTGTGATTTCTTGTCTTTTATTATTGAAATAAGTTTGTTTGGCATTTTTAATGACAGTTCCTTTGTGTAGAGCTTCTAGGAGGGTACTGTCTTCGTTCTTGTTAAAAGAAAATACATCTAATAAGTTTTTATCAAGAACATCCTCAATGTTCATTCCTTCAATTTCACGCATTTTTTTATTATAAATAATAGTCTTACCATCGGAATTAACGACGTGAACGCCAACGTCTATTTCATCTAATATCTTTTGATAGATTCGATTCTTCTGTTGAACTTCTTCCATCAATCTTTTTGACATGCTGGTTGTACTCCTTTGTGTGTGGTTGATATTATTGTATAGGTGTGTGCACATGGGTGCAATATTTTTTTGCATTAATTCTGCATAAACCGGTTACATAGTGCAAACTATTTTTGCTTTCTTTAATAAGAATAGTACTATAACAATGGTTGGTATAGTTGGCACGGAACTTGCATTAAGATTAGATGAGCTTTAATGCGTGTAACGCGTGTAAGACATACTAAATCTTTTGCAGAGATGATTTAAAGATGATCTGTAAAATTAAAATATTTTTAAGGGGATGGATAGAATGGTACAGCCTTACAAACATGAACCGTTTACTGATTTTACAAATGAAACAGAACGTGAAGGTTATTTACAAGGGTTAAAAACAGTAGAGAGCTATCTTGGCCAAGATTATGATCTATTAATCGGCGGAAAGCGCATTTCTACTGAAGATAAAATTGTTTCTAATAATCCGTCTAATAAAGAAGAAGTGATCGGTCGCGTATCAAAAGCGAACCGTGAGCTTGCTGAAAAAGCGATGCAATCAGCTGTGGAAGCATTTAAAACTTGGAAAAAAGTGAAGTCGGAAACTCGTGCGGATGTGCTTTTCAAAGCAGCAGCGATTATCCGTCGTCGTAAACATGAGTTTTCTGCTCTTTTAACAAAAGAAGCAGGAAAGCCTTGGAAAGAAGCGGATGCAGATACAGCAGAAGCAATCGACTTCTTAGAATACTATGCTCGTCAAATGCTAGCAATTAAAGATGGTGTTCCAGTAAACAGCCGTCCGAATGAATTTAACCGTTATGGATATATTCCTCTAGGAGTAGGTGTCATCATTTCTCCTTGGAACTTCCCTTTAGCAATCATGGCAGGTACAACTGTAGCGGCGATTGTTACAGGTAACA
The DNA here is from genome assembly GCF_034427655.1 of Robertmurraya mangrovi. NCBI lineage: Bacteria > Bacillati > Bacillota > Bacilli > Caryophanales > Bacillaceae > Robertmurraya > Robertmurraya mangrovi. Next base: position 73,063 of record NZ_JAXOFX010000005.1, on the reverse strand, counting down.
CAGTTCTTTTAAAACCAGCTTCTACTACTCCAATTGTAGCGGCTAAGTTTGTTGAAGTAATGGAAGAAGCGGGTCTTCCTGCAGGTGTTCTAAACTTCGTACCAGGTAGCGGTGCAGAAGTGGGAGACTACTTAGTAGACCATAAAGATACACGTTTCATCTCATTCACAGGTTCTCGTGATGTGGGATTACGTATTTTCGAACGTTCTTCTAAATTAAACGAAGGCCAAATTTGGTTAAAACGTGTGATCGCTGAAATGGGCGGTAAAGATACAATCGTAGTGGATAGCGAGGCAGATTTAGAACTAGCAGCACAATCGATCGTTGCGGGTGCGTTCGGATTCTCTGGACAAAAATGTTCTGCTTGCTCACGTGCGGTAATCGTTGAAGATGTGTATGATCAAGTGTTAAATCGTGTCGTTGAATTAACTAACGAATTAACGTTAGGAAACCCTGAAGAGCAAAGCACATTCATGGGTCCTGTTATCGATCAAAGCGCATTTGATAAAATTATGAGCTATGTGGAAATTGGGAAACAAGAAGGCAAGCTAATGACAGGTGGAGAAGGAGACAGCTCTAAAGGTTTCTTCATTAAACCAACAGTTATTGCAGACCTTCAGCCAAACGACCGCTTAATGCAAGAAGAAATTTTCGGGCCAGTGGTTGGTTTCACGAAAGCAAAAGATTTCACAGAAGCAATCGAAATCGCAAACAACACAGAGTACGGCTTAACAGGTGCGGTTATTACAAGAAACCGTGCACACATCGAGCAAGCTCGTGAAGATTTCCACGTTGGAAACCTATACTTCAACCGCAGCTGTACAGGTGCGATTGTTGGTTACCAACCATTTGGTGGATTTAACATGTCAGGTACAGATTCTAAAGCAGGTGGCCCTGACTACTTATTACTGCACATGCAAGCGAAGACTACTTCTGAGATGTACTAATTTAGGAAGTGCGGGTGGATCTTGGTTTCGCTGATAAATCAGGATGAGCGCGGATATATTAAATTTTTCGCGGATAAATCAAAATAAGCGCGGATATACTCAAATTTTCGCGGATAAATCAATAAACGCGGATATATTAAATTTTTCGCGGATAAATCAAAATAAGCGCGGATATATTCAAATTTTCGCGGATAAATCAAAAAAAACGCGGATATATTGAAAAGTTCGCGGATAAATGAAAATTCCCCACGTTACTATTAAAATTAACGCAGTATAGAGGGAGCTAAACAAACTAAAATTAGCTCCCTCTTCATTCAATTACAGCAGTTTACCGCAAATTGTTAACACCCTTATTCTGGTCGTGTTAAAATTAGCGGTAAATTCACCTAGAACAAGGGACACTACATGAGGAAGCATCCACATTCATGTAATCAATTAAAAGGAGTGACATTGTTTATGACAGAAGCAACTAAATCAAGCTCGATTATTGAACAAACAGAAAAGTATGGTGCGAATAACTACCATCCACTACCAATCGTAATTTCAAAAGCAGAAGGAGTTTGGGTTGAGGATCCGGAAGGCAACAAGTACATGGATATGTTAAGTGCTTATTCAGCGGTTAACCAAGGGCACAGACATCCAAAGATTATCCAAGCGTTAAAAGATCAAGCGGACCGTGTTACATTAACTTCTCGTGCGTTCCATAATGATCAACTTGGACCATGGTATGAATTAATTAGTAAGCTAACTGGTAAAGAAATGGCCCTACCAATGAACACGGGTGCAGAAGCGGTAGAAACTGCAGTTAAAGCAGCTCGTCGTTGGGCTTATGATGTAAAAGGTGTGGAAGATAACCAAGCTGAAATCATTGCATGTATCGGTAACTTCCACGGTCGTACAATGACTGCTGTATCTTTATCATCTGAAGAAGAATATAAGCGTGGATTTGGTCCAATGCTTCCAGGAATCAAGCTAATCCCTTATGGAGATTTAGAAGCTCTTAAAGCAGCTATTACTCCAAACACGGCTGCATTCTTAATTGAGCCAATCCAAGGGGAAGCTGGTATTGTGATTCCGCCACAAGGCTTCATGAAGCAAGCTTTTGAAGTATGTAAAGAAAATAACGTCCTATTCATTGCAGACGAAATTCAAGCTGGTTTAGCTCGCTCTGGAAAAATGTTTGCTTGTGAGTGGGAAGATGTGAATCCTGATATGTACATTTTAGGTAAAGCACTGGGAGGGGGAGTATTCCCAATTTCATGTGTAGTTGCGAATAAAGATGTATTAGGCGTTTTCAATCCTGGTTCACACGGGTCAACATTTGGTGGGAATCCGATGGCTTGTGCAGTATCAGTAGCATCTATGAATGTATTAGTAGAAGAAAACCTTGCTGAGCGCTCACTTAAGCTAGGAGAATATTTTATCAGCAAGCTTAAAGAAATTAACAACCCAATTATTAAAGAAGTACGCGGACGCGGTTTATTTATTGGTGTTGAATTAACCGAACCAGCTCGTAAGTATTGTGAAGAGTTAAAAGAAGAAGGTCTATTATGTAAAGAAACTCATGATACGGTTATTCGCTTTGCTCCTCCTTTAGTAATCAGTGAAGAAGATTTAGACTGGGCAATCGAGCGTATTAAAAAAGTATTAAGCTAAAACATGTTTAGGCTCTTTTTGCCTTGTAAAAGGAGCCTAAGTTAATGTTCATAAATTTTATTTTTCAAATTGAAGAGGTGCCACGATGGGAGCTACAAAGGTAGTAGAAGAGAAGAATCAACAGATGGAAGAATCACTAAATCTTTTTACTTCAACACAGGTTGTAATCAAAGAAGCTTTAATGAAACTTGGTTATAACGAAGATATGTATGAGCTTTTAAAAGAACCTTTAAGAATGTTAACCGTGCGTATTCCAGTTCGAATGGATGATGGGTCAGTTAAGATTTTTACTGGTTATCGTTCACAGCACAATGATGCAGTAGGACCAACAAAAGGTGGAGTACGCTTCCACCCTGAAGTGAACGAAGACGAGGTAAAAGCATTATCAATGTGGATGAGTTTAAAGTGTGGAATTGTTGATTTACCTTACGGCGGAGGAAAAGGTGGAATTATCTGTGATCCAAGAACCATGTCAATGGGTGAGCTTGAGCGCTTAAGTCGCGGTTACGTCCGTGCTATTAGTCAGATTGTTGGCCCAACAAAAGATATTCCAGCACCTGATGTTTATACGAATTCACAAATTATGGCTTGGATGATGGATGAATATAGCCGTCTTCGTGAATACGATTCACCTGGCTTCATCACAGGTAAGCCACTTGTGCTTGGTGGTTCACAAGGCCGTGAAAAAGCGACAGCACAAGGGGTAACCATCTGTATTGAGGAAGCAGCAAAGAAACGTGGAATTTCTATTGCAGGGGCTCGTGTGGTCATCCAAGGTTTTGGGAACGCTGGTAGCTTCTTAGCTAAGTTTTTATATGATGCAGGTGCAAAAGTAATTGGCATTTCCGATGCATATGGTGCTCTTTACGATCCTAATGGATTAGATATTGATTATTTATTAGACCGTCGTGATAGCTTTGGTACCGTTACTACTCTTTTTGAAAATAAAATTTCAAATGAAGAGCTACTAGAACTAGATTGCGATATTCTTGTTCCAGCAGCAATATCAAACCAAATTACAGCTAAAAATGCTGCGAATATCAAAGCTTCCATTGTTGTTGAAGCAGCAAATGGTCCAACAACGATTGAAGGTACGAAAATATTAACGGACCGTGGAATTTTATTAGTTCCTGATGTACTAGCTAGTTCCGGTGGTGTAACGGTTTCATACTTTGAGTGGGTTCAAAACAATCAAGGATATTATTGGAGCGAAGAAGAAGTAAATGAAAAGCTTCATAAAGTCCTTGTTCAGGCATTCAATAATGTTTATGAAACAGCACAACAACGCAGAGTAAATATGCGACTAGCAGCTTACATGGTTGGAGCAAGAAAAATGTCTGAGGCTTCAAGATTTAGAGGTTGGGTATAACCATACAAAGAAAAGGCATCTATCCTTAATAAAGGATAAATGCCTTTTTTGGCATGAAGCCAACTTTAAATTATCGAGTAGGCCTAGCCTCTGGTTCCGTTTCTCTTGCATCATTTGTTACAAATAATAAACCTATGTTGATTAGACCAGCGATACCAACTAAGCCATAAACGATTCTAGCTAAAGCAGAATCTTGGCCGCCGAAAATAGCTGCTACAAGATCAAATTGGAAAAATCCAACTAATCCCCAGTTGATTGCTCCAATAATGGTAAGAACTAGTGCAATACGTTGTATAGTACTCATCTGTTATTTCCTCCTTTAAAATGGATTCATTTAGTATAGTGATACGGAACCCATAAATTTATGCATGATTTTAACCCGGTTTACTAAAAAATATTTAGTCAGAAAAAACTTATTACGTTCAGGCAATGAAATAGGAATACAGTTTAAAATGAGAGATAATTTGGAAAGCTAAAATGCAAGTTAGGTCTAGTCACTTTTATGGCCATTCCCCAATCTTTATTTTTGCATTCGAAATATTTTTGATTGATAATATGTATTGAAAAGGAGGAGATTTCATTGCAAAATTTTACTTTTTGGAATCCCACAAAATTAATTTTTGGTAAAGATCAGCTTATTGAATTAAAGAATGAAATACCTAAATACGGTAATAAAGTTTTAGTTGTTTATGGTGGGGGAAGTATCAAGCGTAACGGATTGTATGATAAGGTCATTGACCTATTAGATGAAATGCACGCTGAAGTATATGAACTACCTGGTGTAGAACCCAATCCGCGTTTATCTACTGTACATAAAGGTGTTGAAATTTGTAAAACAAATCAAGTAGACTTCCTTTTAGCGGTTGGTGGGGGAAGTGTTATTGACTGTACAAAACTAATTGCTGCAGGTGCTAAGTATGATGGAGATGCATGGGATTTAGTAACGAAAAAAGCCTTTGCCCATGAAGCTCTACCATTTGGAACAGTTTTAACACTGGCTGCTACTGGTTCAGAAATGAATTCTGGTTCTGTTATCACAAACTGGGAAACGAACGAGAAATACGGATGGGGTAGTCCGGCTGTTTTTCCAAAGTTCTCTATTCTTGATCCTGTAAATACATTCACAGTACCTAGAGACCAAACGGTTTACGGTATCGTGGATATGATGTCTCACGTATTCGAACATTATTTCCATCCAGAAGGAAATACAATATTACAAGATCGTATGTGTGAGTCTCTTCTAATCACTGTTATGGAAACAGCACCAAAATTATTAGAAGACCTAGAAAATTATGAGCATCGTGCAACCATTTTATATAACGGCACAATGGCTCTTAATGGAATGCTTTCAATGGGCTACCGCGGAGATTGGGCAACACATAATATCGAGCACGCTGTCTCAGCTGTTTATGATATCCCGCACGGCGGAGGGTTAGCAATCCTATTCCCTAACTGGATGAAACATAATTTACAAGTTAACGTTGAACGCTTCAAACAGTTAGCTATTCGTGTATTTGGAGTAGATCCACAAGCGAAGTCAGACGAAGAAATTGCCCTAGAAGGTATCGATAAACTGCGTGAGTTCTGGAATAGCATTGGTGCTCCTGCTCGCTTAGCTGATTACGACATCGACGACAGCAAACTAGACGTAATGGCTGACAAAGCAATGGCAAACGGAGAATTCGGTAACTTCAAAAAATTAAACCATGACGACGTTCTAGCTATTTACAAAGCATCACTATAAGATTAGAGAGATGTGTAGACTGTTATGTTTACGCATCTTTTTTTAGGTTATATGTGTTTTCATTTTTAAAAGTCTTAGTTGATTGGAGCGGAAGGCACTTGACTCCTGCAGGGATAGAGGGAATGGGAGACCCCACAGGCGGCACGCCGAGGAGGCTCACATCCAGAAAGAATCTGCTCTTTGAAAAAATCGGCTTTTGGATTTTTTCATGATTCTTTAATCTCCCTGCGGAAAGCAAGTGCCTGGAGCGGAAATCAACGGGCAACATTCAAGAAGCTTTTTTATAAAAACAGACTAAAAACCAGCAAATCGTAATATATTAAGACTGTTTGAACAATGTCTAAAAATATTTCATAATTGGACACGCTTACATAATAGAACTATTCTTGATAACTATCACAGCTTTCGGGTAAAGTGATAAGGGAGGCTGTTTTACATAGTTCTTTGATAAACACAACAAGGTATTAGCCCAGAATACATATTAATGGAGGACCAAACATGACTCACGTTAGCTTTGATTACTCAAAAGCACTTCAATTTTTTGGAGAACATGAAATTACATATTTACGTGACTTTGTAAAAGTTGCTCATCATTCTTTACATGAAAAAACAGGAGCTGGAAGTGACTTTTTAGGATGGATTGACCTTCCTGTTGAGTACGATAAAGAAGAGTTTAGTCGCATTCAAAAATCAGCCGAAAAAATTAAAAGCGATTCGGATGTTTTACTAGTAATCGGTATTGGTGGTTCATACTTAGGAGCTCGTGCTGCTATCGATATGTTACAACATAGCTTTTACAATGCATTACCAAAAGAAAAACGTACAACTCCACAAATTTTATTTGTAGGGAACAACATTAGTTCAACCTATATGAAAGACGTAATGGACTTATTAGAAGGAAAAGATTTCTCTATTAACGTTATTTCTAAATCTGGTACAACAACTGAACCAGCTATCGCTTTCCGTTTATTCCGTAAGCTGTTAGAAGAAAAATACGGTGTAGAAGAAGCGCGTAAACGTATTTATGCTACAACGGATCAAGCAAAAGGTGCGTTAAAAACTCTAGCTACAGAAGAAGGCTACGAGTCATTTATTATTCCTGATGATGTTGGAGGCCGTTATTCTGTTTTAACTGCCGTTGGACTTTTACCAATTGCTGTGAGCGGAGCGAACATTGAAGAGATGATGAATGGAGCAGCTCAGGCTCGTGAAGATTTTAGTCATTCTGAATTAGATGATAACTTAGCATATCAATATGCAGCTGTTCGAAATGTTCTTTATAACAAAGGTAAAACGATTGAGATGTTAATTAACTACGAGCCAGGTTTACAATACTTTTCTGAGTGGTGGAAGCAATTATTCGGTGAAAGTGAAGGTAAAGACCAAAAAGGAATTTTCCCTTCCTCAGCAAATTTCTCTACAGATTTACATTCACTAGGTCAGTATGTTCAAGAAGGTCGTCGTGACTTGTTTGAAACCATTATCAAAGTTGAAAAACCTCGTCATGAGCTGACTATTGAAGAAGCAGATAACGATTTAGATGGCTTAAACTATTTAGCCGGTCAAACCATTGACTTTGTAAATAACAAGGCATTTGAGGGTACGATGCTAGCACATACAGATGGTGGAGTTCCAAACTTAATCGTTTCGATTCCACAAATGGATGAGTACACATTTGGTTATCTAGTTTATTTCTTTGAAAAAGCTTGTGCAATGAGTGGATACTTATTAGGAGTGAATCCATTTGACCAACCGGGAGTAGAAGCTTATAAAGTAAATATGTTTGCTTTATTAGGGAAGCCTGGTTTTGAAGAAATCAAAGCAGAGTTAGAAAAGAGACTGAAATAATACACAATTCCCCTTGAGTGTTAGTCAAATGTTGATTAACACTCTTTTTTTTGGAGAAACTAAAAAAAAGCTTTGAAGGGGGAACTTGTAATGATTGAGATACCTTCACGTGTAGAAGGAGCACACTTTGATTTATATAAGCTTGAGCAGTTACTGAAACCACTTGGATATACCATTGGCGGTAACTGGGATTATGACCACGGCTATTTTGATTATAAAATAGATGATGAGGTGGGCTATCAATTTTTAAGGTTACCATTTCATGCAATTGATGGTCAGTTAGACTCAAATGGTTGTACAGTTGCATTAGATAGACCGTTCTTACTATCACATAAATACCAACGAGGCTTAGATGACCACGCGCATACAGATAACACTTCTGCTACTTTTAATCAATTCTCTGAACCAGTTGATAAAGATGCAAGCTTTCCTGATAAATATGTAGACCTAGGAAAGTCGTTAGTTTCTGAGCTAGAAACAACCTTGCAAGTTGAATAACTTATTCAATTAAATATTTCTCTATAAGCAATAGTTGATCATTAGTTTCAATTGTATAGTCATTAGGAGGATTCACGATCGTGTTTTCTCCTCTTTTTATACCTAGTAACAGTGTTCCTTGGTGTAATAGTACAGAGTTAGCATCAAGAAAACTTTTCCCTACAAAAGGGTCAGCTTCTGAAAAAGATAATTTATTTCCATTCAAATGATCTAACAAGGGAAATATGGATTCAGCAATGCCTTCATCCGTTAGACTATTTACCATGACAAAACTTGTTAAAATATTGGATTGAATGACTTCATCTGCACCGGCCCTTTTAGCATTGGAAATTTGTTCAGTTGTAAGAATTTCGGCAATGCAATGAACCTTTGAATTTAACCCTTTTATGGCGAGTAGAGTTAATATGGTAAACATATCAGCTTGAAGTTCATCCTTATTCTGATCAGCTGTTATAAGCACTTTGTCAGCGCTAAGGATATTGGCTTTTATTAAGACATCATCCCGGTTAGATCTTCCCCTAATAAAATGAACAGAGTGATTCAGGAGGGGATTCTTTTCTAAAGTCTCATCAATTAGAATAATAGAACGATATTTATCTTCATTTTGAACCCTATTAATGATTTCCCTCGATCGTTCATTCCAGCCAATGATAATAAAATGATTTTTTCCTTTATACATAACTTTTCCTTCTATAAAATTGTTTTGTTTTGTTACAGTTGCTGTTGCTAAAGTAATAAAGTAAGTAGATACAAAACCTGCACCTAATAAAATCAACGTGATTCCCACTATTCTTCCTAAAATAGTGACTGGTGCATAATCTCCATAGCCTACAGTTGAAGTCGTTATGATTGCCCACCAGACACCTTCAAAAACAGTAGGGAATGTTTGTGGCTCAATCCAAAAGATGATTATGCCAAAAGAGAACACAAAAATTAAAGCCATAAGAAGTATTCGGGTTATCAAAGGAAGTCTAATGAAATTTCTATAGAAATGGTGTGGCAAATGTTTCACCTCGGTACAGCTCAGTTGTTTACATTATGGACATATAGAACTTAATATAATCAAAAAAATAGCAAGACAAAAAACGTGATTCCGAGTAGGAATCACGTTTTTATCATAATCTCTTGTCTTTCCAAAAATTCATCATAACATGTTCTTTTGGATTGTAGGCTTCAATGGTGTATCCATTTTTTTTAAGATAATCAATGATTTCAGGTAATTTCTCGGCAGTACCTTTTCGATCATGAAATAAAATGATAAATGGCCCCTTTTTACCTTTAAGTCCTGCTTTTACGTTAGTGAGAATTTGATTTGGATTGCTTCTTTCATATTTCCAATCTAATGTATCTATATTCCAATCCCACATTTTGTACCCTTTTTGTGCTAATGGATCTCGGAATGATTTATTCATATATGGTTTACTGCCATAAGGTACTCGTGTCAGTTTACTATCAAACTTTGAAACTGATTTTAAGGTCTTTCTAGTTTTCTCCATTTCTCTCATTACATTGAGTGGACTACCCATATATAATTTATATTTATCATGAGTTACACTATGTAATGCTGGGTAGTGCCCTTCTTTCACCATTCTGTTAACAGTTTTAGGATTTCTCTTTATGTTACCTTCTATCATAAAAAAAGTAGCTTTTACTTTCTTCTTTTTAAGGGTATCTAAAATTTTTGGAGTATATTGATTAGGTCCATCATCAAACGTCAAATAGACCATTTTTTGTGGGTTTTTCTTTTTTACTTTTTTCTTAGGTTTTTTTACTTCCTTTGGCTTTTCCTCTTTAGGTTTTTCTTCTTTCGGTTTGTCCTCTTCAGGTTTTTCTCCTTGAGGATTGTCTTCCTTAGGTTTTTCGTCTTCCTTTGGCTTTTCCTCTTCTTGAGTGTCCTTGTCCTCAGGCTTTTCCTCTTCTTTAGAAGTTTCTTCTTCTTTACTTGTTTCTCCCTCTGTTGCTGTTTCCTCATCTTTAACTGTCTGATCGTCTTTTGCCACTCCTAAAGTCGGTAGGAAAAAGAGACCGAGAAGTACAGTCAACGATAAAAGAATCCTAGTAATCTTATTCATTTAATTCCCCTCTGTCTATATCATTCTGTAATTCTAGTTTAAACAGAAATGTGTCGAAAGGAAATAGAATTTAGCTAAAATTGTTATTTTTTCTTTTATTTCCTATATGAGGGGATTTTTGAATAGGGTTTTATACACAAAAAAGAGCAGCGGTTAAGCTACTCTATAAGTTATAAGTTATTTGCCATTTTTAGTGCTTCGTCTACGTCGATTAAGCCGTAACCGTAATAGCTGTCTTTACCGCGTTTTCCGATATCATAGGCTGAGCGTTTAATCACTTCCATGACTTCTTTATTACTCAACTCTGGATTGGTGGCTCTAATTAATCCTGCTAAACCTGCCACGTGTGGAGAGGCCATTGAAGTCCCGGATAATGATGCGTATTGTTCTTGAAAATAGGTGCTTGGAATATCTAAGCCTGGTGCGGTTACATCAATATAATTTCCGTAGTTTGAAAAGAAGGCTAAGTCTCCTGTATAGCTTAAGGCAGATACGCTTAATACCTCTTTATAAGCTGCAGGGAAGCTAGGTTGATCTGTACTATCGTTACCTGCTGCTGCGATTAGTACGACCCCTTTATCATATGCATAGCGTACCGCTTCTTCTAAAAGGACAGAAGGTTGATAATTCCCTAAGCTAAGGTTGATGACATCGGCACCGTGATCAGTTGCCCAAATGATCCCTTTTGCAATGTCAAAAGTGTAACCAAATCCATCCGTACCCAACACTTTAATGGGCATTATTTTACCATACCAGTTTAGACCGGCCACTCCCTCACGATTGTTCGTTTGAGAAGCGATTACACCGGCTACATGCGTTCCATGTCCGTTTTCATCATTTGCATCACCATTATCTTTTATTGCGTTATATCCTCTAATTAGTTTCTTTTTTAAGTCAGGATGATCTAAATCTACTCCTGTATCAACTACTGCTATCGTAATATTTCGATGACCCTTTGATGTGTTCCAGCCATCTTCCGCGCGTATGGCACGGAAATTCCATTGATATCTTTCTTTATAAAAAGTATCGTTTGGAGGGTCGACGTTATTTTGTAAGAGAATAAAATTAGGTTCAGCATATTCAATGGATTCGTTTTTTCGGAAGTAATTTAATAAGTCTGGTGTTTCTAGACTTTTTGAACGAAATACATAGATTGGACCTAATTTTTTGATAAACTCCCCATCATTAATTTTAGAAATTTCATTAAGATGTTTTTCATCGGGTACCTCTTTAAATTTTACTGCAACGTCATGCTCATAGTAGTGACTTTTATCTTTTTTATTATGATGGATAATGTGAACTTCCTTATCTTCGTTAAGCTTTCTTGTTCTGGATTCATTGGTGTATAAGTGATTTAAATCTAAATATTTTTGTGGCTCATTTTCAGTATCTGTCTTTGTCATCCTGTATTGTTGGGGCTGGTCATCATCTCGATTAGGCACGATACGATATAAGCCAATGCCTAATATAAGCACAAAAGCAATAATTAATACGACAAATGAGTTTCTTGTTCTCATATTAAACACCTCTAGTATGTTCTACTATTTATTTATTAGGTTGTATCGAATTCATTTAATTAGTGATGGGAATAACATGAAAAAGAGTTGTTAATCTTCGTACATATTTTAAATACGGAAAAGCACAATCTAAATGTGTATGTGTAGATTAATTTTTGGGAGTGAAGTGTTTTGAACAAGCCTTTAGGATATTTAAGAGAAATTATTTCAAACTATACAGACCGGTCTTCTACAGCAAAAAATATTTATGCGAGAATTGAGAATAAAGAATATGATTCAGAAGAACTTTTTGTTAGAGACTTATCTGAAGAAGAAATTAACTTTTTAGATAAGATTCTGCCAGATGAAATTAACCATGCTAAAGAAGAAAATGATGAAACAAGGGCTCATAATTTAAATGAAGTATTTGAGCAACTATTTTAGCCTCTTTATAGGATAAAAAATAGCCTCCCTAGACTAACCATAAGATGTCTAGGGAGGCTAACCTATTGTAAGGTTGCCTCTATTATTTTCCATCCCTATCGTCATCCACATAAGGATCATGTTCAAAGGCAGGTAAGTCTCCAAAAGGAGTCATGATGTCTTCTTCATCTAAGGAAGCCTCATATCGTTCATGCTGTTTGCTTGGATAGACGGTGATATTCCCTTCCATATCAACACCAACAAAATTTTCATAGTCTTCCACGTAGCCGTCATTTTCATTGCTTTCATTTCCGACATCGTTGTAATGATCATATTCTGGAATGGCGAAGTCTGATGGAGTTTCAGATGTACCCCAGCTCTGAACAACTTGCCAAGAATCTTCAGCATCAAAGGCAACATTTTCATCTGTCTCGTCCATGTCAAACTTACCGAATGGAGGCATTAAAACCCCTTCCTCTAGTGGACGCTCGTGTGAAGTTACCTGGTCAGGAGTATGGTCAATACAATAAGTAGTCGTAGGAAGTGCCTCTAAACGTTCAAGGGGAATCTCTTTCCCGCAAACTTCGCACTTGCCGTAAGTCCCATTGTCGATTGCTTCTAGAGCTTTGTTTATATTTTTATACTCATTTCGATAATGTTCGTTTAAGGCAATATCTTTTTCTCTCTCATACAGTTCCGTTCCTTCGTCGCCAGGGTGATTATCATAACTAGAAAGCTCACCCATTGACTCATGGAAGTGACCTGTCATTAAATCAAAATGATCATTCGTTTCATATCTCTCTTTTAAATCGCCTTTTAAGCTTTGCAATTGTAATTTAAACTCATTTAATTGTTGTTTCGATAACATTAGCAAGCAATCCTTTCGGGTGGTCTCTTGCCTTATTAGTATGTTTCAAATAACGATGAACATTTAAGGAAAAATGTGTTTATTAAAAGCAATTTTCGCCCGGGTTTTCAAATTCTTTTGTATAATAAAGGAAAACAAGTCCGGAGAATGAATATGAAAAAAGTAATGATAATTGAAGATGATCCAAAGATCCGTACACTAGTGAATGATTATCTTAAAAAGTGGGGATTCCAAACGGTTATGGTTGAACATTTTGAAAGTATTGACGATCAATTTACAAATGAGAAACCTGATTTAGTTCTGTTAGACATCAATCTCCCTAGTTTCGATGGGTATTATTGGTGCAATAAAATTAGACAAAAAGCTGATACTCCGATTATCTTCATTTCATCTAGAACGGAAACAATGGACATTATAATGGCAATGAATTTAGGTGGGGATGATTTTATCCAAAAACCATTTGCTCTTGAGGTATTAGTGGCAAAAATTCAGGCAGTATTACGTAGAAGTAATCGTCAAATAGAAGAAATAGAGACGCTGAGAGCTGGCGAATTAGTACTCCATGTTGGAAGAGCAACCATTACATATAAAACCCATGAATTAACTTTGACTAAAAATGAATATCAAATCATGTATCTATTAATTAAAAATGTAGGTTGGATTGTATCTAGAGATGAAATCATGAGAGCATTGTGGGAAGACGAGGAATTTATTGATGATAATACCCTAACCGTGAATGTAAATAGACTAAGAAAAAAGCTTGAGTCAATTGGATTACAGGAAACGATTGTAACAAAAAAGAGACAAGGATACATTCTGGATGAAATTTATTAATTATTTGACTGATCAACGTTGGCTTATCATTACCTATTTTATGATTATGTTTTTTATTTCATCTGTCATTTATTTAGATCCACATTTTAATGTTCATGTAAGTAGCTTCCAGTATATTTGGCTAATTACATTCATTATATTTCTGATCTATTTGTTTTTGCAGTATTTACAAAAGGTGTCTTTTTATAAAAAAATATCTTCAAGTGGGGAAAACTTAATTCTACCAAAGGTGAAAACGTTCGAACAAAAAATAATCCTAGAAATCATTAAATCCCAACAAGCTAGATATGAAAGTCGTCTGGATAAGTTGACTCACGAGAAAAAAGAATGGATTGAATTTATGACTTCTTGGGTCCATGAAATCAAAACCCCCATCTCAGTGAGTAAAATGATCTTTGAAACGGATGGGAATGTAGAAAGTTTAAAAGAGGAAATGGATAAAATAGAACACTTCATTGAACAGGCTCTATATTATTCTCGTCTAAATGATTTTAGTAAGGATTATTTAATACAGGAAGTGAATGTTGAAAGGTTAGTGAAAGAGGTAATTAAAGTAAATTCCAAGCAGTTTATTGCTAAAAAAATCAGTTTGAAGTTATCCCTTGAGCCTTTAGAAGTTCTATCGGATAAAAAAGGATTATTATTTATTATTAATCAGCTATTATTAAATTCCTTAAAATACACTCCTTCGAACGGAGAAATTCAAATTCTACTCCAAGACAGAAAATTATTTATTCTAGATAACGGTATTGGTATTGCAGAGGAAGACTTGCCTCGTGTTTTTGAAAGGGGTTTTACGGGTAAAAATGGTCGCCAAAACCATGCATCAACCGGTATGGGTCTCTACTTAGCTAAAAGAACAAGTGAAAAGTTAGGACATCAAATCATGATATCATCTAAAGAAGGAGACTATACTGAAGCGGTTGTTTATTTTCCTGAATTAAATGATGATTACTATGTAAAATAAAAATACGGCCGAAAAGCCGTATTTTTATTTATTAACCAGTGAGTGATACTTACTCAAAGTTAATAAGTAATAGACAAAATACATAACGATATACAATCCGATTGTAATTGCAAAAGGTAAAGCCATGTTTATTTGAATAAAGTTAGAAATGGCTTGAATAATAACGGTACTATGTGAGATAGCCACTAACAGAGGAAGTAAAAATACTAAAACTAATTGCTTGGCGATTGAAAGCCGTATTTGCTTTTGATTCATCCCTATTTTTTGAAGGATTTGATAACGTTGTTGATCTTGAACAGCCTCGGTCAATTGTTTATAGTAAAGCATACTGCCTGTCGCCAATAAAAATATGCAACCTAAGAAGCCACTTATAAAGATTAGAATTCCGTATGTTTCTAGACCTTTTTGATATTGATCATAATAACTTGAAAATATGTTGTCCTGGATAAAATCAGGATCTCTTACAGAGTCATAAAGAGTTAATTGAATTTTACTTGTCAGTTCTTTAGCCTGTTTTTCATTTGTTATGTTGTATAGCTGTAACTCTTTTGATTCTAATTGTGTACTTAGTTTTTGATAAAGTGCATCACTTATAACGATTGGGAAATGAAAAATAGAGTGATTTACTAAGGAATACTTTTCATAAGATATAATTTTGACTTTTTCATTTAATATTTGAATGTCTTTATTTGTGTAAGGGTCCTTATTTTGGTCTAAGTTTCCATCGTTAAAAGCAAGGGCTCCGTTGCTTCCTAAGTCTAATGGTGTATGATGCCCCATTTCCATGAAAGAAGTTTCTGATATGACAATAACAGGATAGTCACTTGGATATCTTGATGTTGAAGTAAGGTCACCTGTTCCTTTTAGATAAGGAATTTTAATTGAAAGTTTTACATCATGCTGTGAGCTATTGTTAATAAGATTCTTAATCTCCTTCTCCTTTTTCTCATCTTGTACGGTATATATAATACTAAAGGGGAAGTTTGAATCCGTAATATTATTTAAATTGTAATATAGGCTAAAAGTCGTTCCAGTCGCAAAAAGGGTAAAGGTGCTTAATAAAGCAATCACAGTTAGTATTCGAACATTCCCTTTAATTCGGAATAATAAGTGAGAAATACTAACTAAATTCACTCCTTTTAAATAAACGCTTTTGATATTTGAAAGCCTTTTTAATGTGAACAAGATAAAGGAATTTAAGAAAAAGTAAGTTCCTACAATCATTGATAGTAATGCACCTAAGAAGACTAGTCCACCTAGCTCTGACCAAATATCCGAATCACTTGGTTGAAGGATTAACGTATATCCAGTTCCAAGAAGAAGGAGGGAGAATATAGCCATAATACTTGTTGACTTCGGAATTTTTTCTCCTTGTTTTTCCGCTTTAAAGAGCTGTAACAATGAATGTCGATAAATTAACATATAGTTATATACAGATGTGATCATAATAATGGTCATAAATGCTATTATGGTTTGAATGACTGCTTTAGAAGATAATGTGAAAGAAGTGATTAAAGTAAATCCCATTAACTTCATGAGTAACATGACAAATAGCTTGGATAACAGTGTACCAATTACAATACCAATGGCTAGAGCAATCATTCCTAAAATTAAATTTTCGTAAAATAGAAGCTGTGCAATTTGTTTCTTTTTCATCCCAAAAAGAGAATATAAAGCGACTTCCTTTTTTCTTTTTCGTGTAAAATAGGCATTTGAATACCAAATAAAAATAGCTGCAAATATAAATAGCAATATGGAAGACATTAAGAAGGCAGGCTCAATCTTACCTAAAGTGGTGGCAGATGCCTGAATTTGCTCATTATATTGTAAAGATACAAAAGTAAAATATATAACAATGCTGAACACCATTGGGTAAAAATAGAGCAAATACTGTTTAGAATTCGTTTTAAGGTTTCTTTTTGCAATATCAAATAGCGTCATGTTGACCACCCCCGAGAGTCGTCAAAATATCGATAATTTGTTGGAAGAAAATTTTGCGATTTTTTTCTCCTTTACGAATTTCTGTATAGATAGCTCCATCCTTAATAAATAAAACACGTGAACAAAAACTTGCTGCATAGGCATCGTGAGTTACCATTAAAATAGTTGCTTGTTCTTGTACGTTTAGGTGTGTTAGAGTTTGTAGCAAGTTAAAGGCAGATTTAGAATCGAGTGAACCCGTTGGCTCGTCTGCGAAAATTAAGCTTGGTTTTGTAATAATGGCTCTCGCTGTAGCAGTTCTTTGCTGCTGGCCACCGGAAATCTCATATGGATAGTTGTTTAGAATTCGTTCGATTCCAAAGATGGCTGCTACTTCCTTCACTCTACTTTCGATTTCTCTTGATGCAACGTTAGCTAAGGCGAGAGGGAGAGAAATGTTTTCCTTCACTGTTAAGGTATCTAATAAATTAAAATCCTGAAAAATGAAGCCAAGTTTATCTCTTCGAAAATTAGACAATTCTTCGTCTTTTAACTGATGAATTCTTTTCCCATTCACATGTAATGTTCCTGATGTTGGAGAGTCAATGGTGGATAGAATGTTTAGGAGCGTAGATTTTCCTGCCCCAGAGGGACCCATGATCCCAACAAATTCCCCTTTATGGATATCTAATTCAATATCTTGAACGGCTGTATACGTATGCCCTTTCGAACCGTAAACCTTTCTAAGCCCTTTTGCATGTAAAACTGGTTCCATCGTCATTTCCCCTTATTTAAAATTGTTATATGTAGGCTGTTTTCGCCTTATAGGTTTAATATAAAAAATTTCAAATCAGGCAACCATAACTTATCCTTACATGAACCTTACAGTTTTGTCACTATTGGATTTATTGATACTTAACATTCTAAGCAGTTAGTGGAGCGAAAAGGAACGGACAAATTGTAAAGATTTAATAAAGAAAGAGTAAGATATGGTATAAAACAATGAGAATTTTGTTATAAATATTAATAACAAATAGATGGCTAAAAGGGGTGTTTAGGCATGAATGGCATGGATTTACATAAAATCGAAATTATGAGAGATGGAAATTGGGAAGAAGTACCCTATGAGAGCCTAGACGTTGGCGACCAATTTAGAATGATTGATCCTGAAGGAAACATCTTTGTGGATTCATACGGCGAAGTCATGTCGGCAGCATCCAAACCATTTTTTGACGAAGATTTGGGGACTTGGTTAGTACAGATAAAATAGTTATATAAAAAACTCATCTTTCTTTATTGAGAAGATGAGTTTTTTATATATTAATAATTATGGTCGGTAAACAAATGGTTTGCTTATTTTTGTCTTTTTTAATTTTTTTGTGTTTGTTACATTCCAAGTATTTGCGTAAGTGTCGTATTTCAGTGTATAAGTATAGTAATATTTTTTTGTTTCGAAATCAGGTTCTTCTTCTGAACCTCTCTTAACCCATCCACTATGGTAATTTTCTTCAACATTCACCTTTACTTCATATTCACTATCGTTTTCTTTTAGTGTAAAGGTAGATGAATCAAAAACAAGACTGTTTAATTCTCCTACATAATAAATGTCCCTATTTTCTAAATCTTGAATAATTTCTAGCGTTTCTTCCAATTTATTTTCAGAGACGTTTACTAAATACGAAGAATCTAAGTATGTAATTGCATCAACATATGATTTATTGTAGTTAAGAATACTTTCATATATACCAGATTCTATCTCAGTATAGACATTATCAAAACTAGGGTTGACTCTGTCCTTTGCACTTGCAACATGTTTTTTCGAATATACTTCACCCCAGGGGAAATTAACAACAGCTTGAATTGTAACCTTTTTACCTGCTGGGATTGGACCAATTTTAATTTCAGGTTCACTAGAAGTTAATTCCTCATTGTCGATATATAGAGTCATTTCATTATATTTATTTTCAACAATAATATAATCTTGGTCAAAGGTTAGCTCCATTTCTTCAGTAGGACTATTCCATAATGGAACTGTTTGTTTTGCTTCAAAGTGACCAAATTCATTATTTTTTAAAGCCTTAAGCGTATATATACCAGGCATTAGATTCTCCATAGTTCTAACACTTTTCTCAGCTCTGTTTATTTCTCTATCATTAATAAACAATTGGGCATCTGAATCTATTGATAATTTTAAAGTAACAGGTACAATTACTATTTCAAATTGTTCCACAAATAATAATTTCTTCTTATCCTTCTTTGTTACTTTAAATATAAATGGTTCTGTGTCTTTGATATTATTTTTAATTAGGCTATCTTTCTGTTCTATTAAATTTTTCTCTACATTTTTTAAAATCTCAGGTTGCTCTTTAAGTTGCTCAACAAGTGTTTGCATGGCAGTAAGCCCAATCCCTTTTTTAGTATCTTGCTGGATCGTTAGTGATGCAAGAGTATCAATATCTTCGGATTTGAGTGCTGTAATGTACTGGTTGATTAATTGTGTTGGATTAGATGCTGCTTTAACGTAAAAGAAAAATCCAGTTCCGCCACTTATTAGGATAAAGATAAAAATGGAGAGGCTAATTAATAATCTCTTTTCTTTTCGTTCAGTCTGAGAAAAAATGGTTGGAGATAATTTAGTAGTGCATTGGTGAGCTCCATTCTCAGTGATATCCTCTCCACAATGATTACAAAATAATTTTTTAACTTGAATAGTTTCTATTTTTTGACCGCAATTTGTACAGAATGACTTATTATTACCTAAATCATTTCCACAATTTTTACAAAAACTCATGTTATCACCCCGATATATCCAAATAAATTTAGAAGGTTCTATTCTTATAGTTTGGTAGCTCAACGCCATTTCTGAAAAGTAAATAGACGACTAAACTGTTAAAAAATGGAACAATTTAACTAATGGGTAATTAAGCCTATTCAATTATGATGAGTTACCAAAACAAGTAAAATAGTCCTTTTTGATTCTAACATAGCATATCATAGGTTAAGAGGATATATTTCTTGTTAAATTAACACTTAAAAGGAATTAATTACCCAAAAATAAAGGGATTTTTTTCAAGAAATTACTCCTTTAGTAAGATAAAACATGGTAGAATATTAATGTTTTAAAAAAAGAGGGGGAAGAAAGTATGAGTGATCTACAGACAAAGCTTGGTGGAGGAATTAATAAGATTCAAGATTCTTTACAACAAGGAAAGCAAAAACTTCAAATTGCTCAAGAGATTAGCCAATATAACAAATTAATAAGTGAAACGGCAGAAAAAAGAGCAGAAGTAATTTTTAAGCTTGGGGAAACAATATATAGAAAGATTAGAAGTGGAGAAATTCAAGATTCAGATTTACATAATATTGGTAAAGAAGTGGTTGAATATGACCAAACAATTTACAAGGCTCAAGTAATGTTAGCTCAACTTAAGATGAAAACAGAACATAATAGTTCATGTTCAGGATGCGGTACGTCACTTACAAGCGATGATAAATTCTGTGGAAGCTGTGGACAGAAGGTAGAGCGAGTAGAGGTTACAGAAGTAGCAGAAATGGCAGCTTGCCCAACTTGTGAAGAACAGGTTCCTGTTAATGGAGCATTTTGTAGCTGTTGTGGAAATCGTTTAGCTGGTTAAGGAGGCGTAAAAATGTATTGTAAAACATGTGGGGAGAAAGGCTCTCCTAAATCTTTATATTGTATAAATGATGGGACACTGTTATCCCCGATAAATGTTAAATTCAAAGCATCTGGAAAAAGGCAATTTTGTCAGGATTGCGGTTCTAAAGGGAATGGGCAAGATAATTATTGTCTAAGTTGTGGGAGCAGTATGACGCAGTTTGCCAAAAGTAAAGCTGTTGCCCTAGGGGGAGTTACTGTTCCGAAGGTCGAAGTAAGTCAGTTAAAAGAAAATTTAAATTCCTCTATTAAAATTCCAAGCTTTAGTCTTGGTACAATTAAAAATGCTATTATTCCAGTTATCGTTTCATTTATTGTACTTTTTTTACTAGCATTTGCTGTGTTGTCTACTTCTCAAAACTTTATGAATAGTCTTGTAGAAGAAGGTACTGAGGAATTTGACATTAATTACATGCTTGATATGTTAGCAGAAGAAACAGATAAAGACATACCTAAAATGGATGAAATCTTTGGAATAATGGATATGGTCATGCTTTCAAACCTTCAAAACCTGAATTTCAATATGGAAATAAAAGGGGATTATGATGGTGAAGAAGGAAGTATGAAGGGAGAACTAAAGATTGAAAATGGTTCAATTATCTATTTATTAATTCCTTTTATCTCTTTGTTCATAGGTGGAGTTGTATTAGGAGTCCAAAACCGATCTAATAGTAGCAAACTTAGTCTTACTCTTATTTTTTCCATCCTATACGCATTAATACTGTCTATTGTTTCTTTATTTTCAGGATTTAGTTTCAAGGAAAAGTTTAATGAGGAATATTTTAATATTTCCGTTGATATAGGTACTGATTACTCATTCTTTACTTCCTTACTGTTAGGCTTTGTTTTAGCCTTTATTTTCGCAGGACTAGGTACATTATTCGCTAATAACTACCGTAAGACCACAGGTCATTTAGCGGAGTTCTCATCGTATGGTGAAGCAGTACACCAAGCTTTCTCTACAGTGGTTAGAGGTGTCCTTTTAACAATCGTAGTAGTTATAGCAATCTTATCAGTTAAAGTAAAAGAATTTAAAGATGACCTTGGTTTTATTATTAACTCAACTCCTTTAGAAGAACTTTTAGACAAGAGTTATATATTTATTACTACTACGGGAGCACAAATCGGTTCATATGTTTGGAACTTGCTTCACTTGGTACCTTTAACATTTTCATTAAACGAAGAGGGAGAAAAAGGTTCTATTACATACTCTATTTTCTCTGGCTTTACAACCGATGGAGAAGCAAAGGACAGCGACATTTATATGTTAGAGAAAGTATTTGAATCTTCAGATGTAAGTCTATATTTAAAGTTAGGGTTACTTGTACCAATTTTATTATTATTATGGGCAGGATTTAACATTGCAAAACAGAGTAACCAGCTGTATATAAAATTGGCGGTTTTTAGCATTATATATGCGTTATTAATGGGTGGACTTGCTTCCTTGACCGATTTAGGTTTTTCAGGGATTTTTAAAGATATGACCTATTCCTCAGGTGAGAAAATGGAAATGGGGATGTTCTTAGGCTATAGTCCGGTAGGTACATTTATTCGTAGTTTCCTATTTGCATTTTTGTTAGCTTATTTAGGAACATGGTTACGGAAACTAAAAGAGAGTTAAAAGGAGTATAGGAATGGCTTTCTGTAAAAATTGTGGTCAAAAAATTATTTCACAACAGCCATTTTGTTCCAATTGTGGGACAAAAATTGAATTAAAAGAAATCGCTGTAACAAGAGAGGGAGAAACAAAGGTTACAAGAGCAAACAACAATCCAAAATTATCTAAGAAAATGATAGTTTCAGTTTTAATGCTTGTAATACTAGCGATTATACTAGTTATAAGTCATTTAGTTTTATCATCTATCTATAATGCTGACAAGATCATTTATAAGTTTGAGACAGCTGTTAAGGATGGAGACATTCAGACAGTGCAAAAGCTTTTAAAGGACGGTGGCACTTCTGTCGATTTATCTGACAAAAGTGTTGAAGCATTTATAGACTACTTAACTGTAAATGACCTAGATGAAATAAATAAAGGCTTACAAAAGGAACTTAGAAAGGCGAATAATAGTAGAGAAACGGACCCAATTGTAGATCAATATGGGAATTCTATCTTAGAAATTAAAAAAGGAGAAAAAAGGTTTTTCCTTTATCAACAATATACTATAAAAGCTGTTCCTTTTAAGATCAAAGTTGCATCCCCTTTTGATAATGTTGAAGTACAAATTAATGAAGAGAAACTGAAGAAATTAAATAATGCGGAGGAATACCAAGTAGTTGGTAACCTCTTGCCTGGGGCTCACCTTGTTGAAGGTATCTATAAAGGTGAGTATGTAACGTTAAAAGCAGAAGAAACTATTGACGCAAGTAACGCATCAGGCAATATTATAGAAGTTTATCTTCCTATTGAGGGAGAATATATTGCTCTATATTCTAATCGAGAAGATGCTGTTCTTTTTGTAAATGGAAAGAGTACAGGCAAAACAGTTTCGGAATTAAGTTCCTTCGGTCCTATTAGCACTGATGGATCTATAAAGCTACATGCAGAAGCCAATGGACAAAATGGAATGTTAAAATCAGAAGTAATTGAAATAACTGATTCTTATGAAGTCTATCTTTGGTTTGAAGAAGAGGAGTTTGAGGAAGAACAAACAGTCAATTATAGTGAAAGTGAACTAGAAAATTTCATGTATGACTATTTGTCTACATCCGTATATTCAATTAATGAAGGTGACTTCTCGATTGTTGAACATTTCCATGATCCAAATGGTAAAACTTATGACGAATCCAAAGATTACCTGGATTATTTAGTTTCAAAAGGAATAACGGAACAGTTGCTAAGTGCTAATTTACTTTCATATGAAGAAACAGATGATGGATACAGAGTGAAAATGAATGAAGAATATGAAATCTATTATAATGATGGTACAGGTAAATATAAGGAATTTAAATCAGTCTACCAATTAACATTAGTTGGAAACTCACTAATGATGTATAAATTGGAATCAACTGAAGAATTAAATTCACAAGATCTCTAAAAGTAACTTATTTTCATATTCATATTGTAATAGTGGCTTTCTAAATAGAAAGCCACTATTATGTATTTATGGGGATTAATATCCAACATCCTATTTCCTAATATTTGATAGATGGAACATTATTTGTACCCTGATATAATAGTAAGGCTTATTAGTTAAAATAATTGCACTTGAAGTATAGAAATTAACCTATTAATTTACAAATTTTATGTTATGCGCCATTATGAAATAAGCAGAGGAGGTTTTAAAAAGATTAAATAATTCTTTACTCTTTTAAAACCTTTTGGTTAAAAAATCGTCTATGTATTTGTAAATTTTTTATTTGATTTAGTTATATAATACAAGGGGGTTGCAAAGGTGCCTGAGGAAAGACAAAGAAAGAAAAAGTATACGAAAACTAGAGTTTTTCGTTTGAACTTACTATTCTTTTTCATATTTTGCTTGTTTACGATGTTAATTGTTAGGCTCGGTGTAGTTCAAATCGTATTTGGTGAGTCGTATAAAAAAGAAGTTACTCGCCAAGATGCTACTGTAGTAAGCCTTCCGGCGCCACGGGGTAAGATGTTTGACCGTCACGGAGAGATTATCGTTGATAACGAAGGCATGGATGCAGTTGCTTTTTCGGAAGAACCGGGTATGAAAGCAGCTGATAAAATTGATGTAGCTAGAAAGCTTGCTAAACTAATAAGTTTAAAGAATGAGAAATACAAAGATCGTGATTTAATTGACTATTGGCTAGCAGCCTATCCAGAGGAAGCTAAAGCGCTTTTAACTGATGAAGAGTTGAAACTAACTCCAAAAGAGACATATGCACTTCAAGTGGAGAGAGTTTCTGAAGAAGCAAAGAAAGCCGTTAAGAAAAATGAACTAGCTGAAGCTATTCTCTACAAGAGAATGACGAGCGGGTATATGTATGAAATCCAGATTTTAAAGTCAGAAGGGTTAACAAAGGAAGAAATGGCTAAAGTCTCAGAGAATCTTGCCTATCTTCCAGGGGTAGATATTTTAACAGACTGGAAAAGAAAGTATCCATTTGGCGAGATGTTCCGTCCAGTATTAGGAAGCGTAACATCTGCCCAACAAGGGATTTTAGAAGAACGTAGCAGCTATTATCTTTCTAGAGGTTATTCAAGGAATGACCGAGTTGGAAAAAGTTATCTAGAGTATCAGTATGAAGAACTTTTACATCCGAAAAAAGGGAAGAAGAAATATATTACAGACCGCAACGGAAATGTAGTAGATGAAGTTCTTGTCTCAGAAGGATCAAGAGGAAATGATTTAAGATTAAGTGTGAACGCTCAACTTCAAAAAGAGGTAGAGAAAATATTAGAAGAAGAAATTGCTGATGCAAAGTCAGGAAGAGGGAACGGATTATTAGACCGAGCATTTGTTGTCATGATGGATCCATATTCTGGTGAAGTTCTCAGTATTGCTGGTAAAATGACAGATCCTGAAAAAAGAGGTGCCTTCTTAGATTATTCTGTTGGTACATTTGCGAGTCAATATGAAATAGGAAGTACGATTAAAGGAGCTACGGTTTTAGCAGGTTACCAAACAGGTGCCATTGGACATGGAACAATTCTACATGATGCCCCTGTTTATCTAGCTGGAGCTCCAAAACCAAAACAGAGTTGGAAGACGATGGGGAATATTTCTGATCTTACTGCTCTAAAACAATCAAGTAACGTCTATATGTTTAAAACGGTTATGAAAATGGCTGGGGTAAATTATGTACCGCATGGTGGATTACCAATTAAAAATGAATCTTTCTTACAGTTACGAAACATTTATAAACAGTTTGGTTTAGGAATTCCTACAGGTATTGATTTACCTAATGAAGGGAAAGGTTTCCAAGGAGATCCGACTAACCCAGGTCTATTACTAGACATGTCCATTGGACAATTCGACACGTATACTCCTCTACAAATGGCGCAGTACGTATCAGCCATTGCAAATGGTGGAATGAGAGTAAAGCCACATCTAGTATCTAGTATTCATGAACCTACAAGAGAAGTTGGTTTAGGACCGATTATTCAGCCTATCCAACCGGAAGTATTAAATAATATTTTAAACACTGAAGATGATATTAAGAGGGTTCAAGAAGGTTTCCGTCAAGTAGTTCAAGAGCCTGGTGGAACAGCGTATACTTCATTCAAGCATGATGTAGCTGGTAAAACAGGAACAGCCCAAACCTTCTATTATGGTCCTGACCGCTCAAAATGGGGGCAGGCAACATATAACTTAACGTTTGTTGGATACTATCCTTCGAAGAATCCTAAGGTTGCTATTTCGGTAGTTGTACCTTGGGCTTCCAATGACCAGTACCCAATTAACAAAAAAATCGCGAACCGCTCAATTGAAGCATTTGTAAAATATGAAGAGAATAGAAATATGAATTTACCAGAGGAAGAAGCAACTACTGAAGAAGAAACAGCAGATGGGCAGCCTCAATAGTATAAACTAATCAAAAAGACAAATCTGTTAAAGATACAGGTTTGTCTTTTTTGTTTATTCTCTAGTTAGTAATAGCTTTAAATATAACTTCATTAAAATAGGCATATTATTGATTGGGTCGTTGTAAGATATAACATATCTGATATGTGATATCCCATACCAATGGAGGTGAATCTATGTTAGAAAAAATTGCTGTCAAAAAAGTGTCTGAATCAGTAGCTGAACAATTAGAAAATATGATTCTCTCAGGGGCAGCCAAACCCGGTGAAAAACTCCCATCTGTTCGTGAACTCTGTGATCTCTTTGGGGTTGGACGCTCGGCTATTCGTGATGCATTAACCACTTTAAAAGGAAAGGGAATGGTTGATGTAAAACAAGGAGAAGGGACATTTGTACTTGAATTAAATTCAAACAAATTATTTAACCAGACTCTCTTACTACCTTCATCCAAGGATATCAGTGAACTTTTTCAAGTAAGAAAAATCTTAGAAGCAGGCATTGCTGAAATGGCAGCCATAAATCGCTCTAATCAAGATCTGAACGAAATGCAAGAGGTCATTGACCATCCAGGGTGGGAATCAGACTATCACTTCCATCGTACTATTGCTCAAGCATCAGGTAATGAAATCATCCATCAATTAATTCAATTCATCTCATCCACCACCAAAAAAGCAATGAACGACTTTCACCAATTTATCCAACAAGATCCTACCATTGTCCAAACCATTTTCGAACAGCATAAAGAAATATTCATATCAATCAAAAATAACAACCCACAGAGTGCAAAGGAAAATATGATTAAGCACCTGAATTTTGTGGAAGAAATCTTACAAAATAGTATTTTAGAATGCTCCAAACAAGGGTAATGAAACTTTTTAGTAATTTTATAGAAACGCTGCTTTGTAACAAACAATTGGAGGTGCGTATTCATTGGTAGAAACGAAAACAGCAGCTGACCTCAAAGGATTACTTCCTAATACTCTCATAGTAGAAGGTAACCCTCACCATCTAGGGAACAATGGAGAGATTACCGTCTATCCAACATTAGAAAGTGAAATCTCAAAGATTTTACAACTTGCTAATCAACATGGATTAAAGATAAATGTTGTTAGCGGTGGTACTAAAAGAGGTTTCGGCGGTGAAATGGAGTCTGCTGATATTCTACTTTCACTAGCGAATTATAAAGGCATTGTTGAACACACGGTGGGTGATATGACGCTAACGGTACGGGCGGGTACACCTTTTAAAGAGTTACAGGATTACTTAGCCAAGTATAAACAAAGAATTTCCTTAGATCCGTTTTGGCCGGAGTATGCCACAATAGGTGGAATTATCGCAGCAAATGATAGTGGCCCAAAGAGATTAGGGTACGGCTCAGCAAGGGATGCTGTTATAGGGCTAAGAACGGTTTATCCGGATGGTAAAGTGATCCGTTCAGGTGGGAAAGTGGTTAAGAACGTTGCCGGATATGACATGAATAAGCTTTTTATTGGTTCGATGGGGACATTAGGTGTCATTTCAGAATTAACTCTAAAGCTCAGACCTTTACCAAAGTATGAAAGTTTAATATTAATTTCCTTTCAAGAAACAATTATGGAGGAGGTAAAATCGTTTGCTGTTACTTTGCTAGATTCCATGATGGAGCCTGTTTGTCTAGAATTATTAAATCCAACTCTATCAAAAATGCTAACAGGGAAAGAAAATTATACTTTAGCAATTAGTTTAGAAGATGTAGAGAGCTCCGTACACTATCAGGAAAAATATATCCAAAAAGTTCAGCCAGCAAACTCCAATTTTTCACTATTAAAAAAACAGGAAGCAGAAGATTTTTGGAACCGTTTTTATAACATTGGTCCTAATGGTGTCAACCTAGTTAACCAACAGCAAACAGAGGCTACTTTAAAAATTGGAGTGGTCAATTTAGATATTTTAACTGTGTTAAAGGAGAGTCAACTAGCTGCCGATGCATTTAAACTTGAAATTCAGGGACATGGCGGATTAGGTCATGGTTTATGTCAACTACATTTAAAGGGTACTAGCGAAGATGTTACTGCGGCTATTCAACATTTAAGGGAATTTGTGTCAACAATTGGGGGCTATGTAGTAGTAAAACATCTACCATTTCATCTGCGTCAAAAAGTAAAAGCTTGGGGAGAGAAACCAGCTTATTTTCTCTTATTAGAAGGCATTAAAAGAACCATTGATCCAAACCAAATTCTTAATGTGAATCGATACGTGGGAGGAATTTAGAGATGAGTGTAAACGAATCAGAGCTAAAATTAGATCCTACATGTACAACGAAAAGCTTAAGTAATTATCTTTGGAGTGATCCACCTGATGAGAATAAATGGGCTGATTGTGTTCACTGTGGAATGTGTTTAGAATCCTGTCCAACGTATGATTTGACGGGCCAGGAACAACATTCTCCCCGTGGAAGGGTTCATCTAATCAAGTCCGTTGCTGAAGGGAAGCTTGAAGTAAACGAGCATTTCATGGAGCCAGTGTTTGCTTGTTTAGACTGTCGTGCCTGTACAACAGCTTGTCCTGCTGATGTAGATGTAGGTGGTTTAATTGAAGAAGCTAGAGGGCAAATTCGTCAGGCGATACCATTAACTGGAATGAAGGGTGCTGTTAGCAAGGTATTTTTAGAAGGGTTATTTCCTCATCAAAATCGTTTAAATACTCTTGGCAGCTTACTTAAGTTTTATCAAAAAAGTGGTTTGCAGAAAGTGGTTCGAAAAACGGGACTTATAAATATCATGCCACAACATCTAGTAGATATGGAATCCATTATGCCGGAAGTAAAAGATTCAGTCAGAAAAAAATATCAGAATGAAAACGTGATTAGAGCTAAAGTAGAAACGAAACACGAGGTTTCTATGCTAACTGGCTGCGTAATGGATGTTATGTTTAGCGATATTAATGAATCGACTATTAATGTATTAACGAGAAATGGCAATGACGTAGTGATCCCGAAAAATCAAACGTGCTGTGGAGCTTTGCATGTTCATGCTGGTGACCGTGACATGGGTAGGAAACTGGCCAAGCAAAATATTGAGGCTTTCAAAGATTCAGAGAAGGTTATTGTTAACGCTGCTGGTTGTGGCTGTATGTTAAGAGAATATCCAGAGTTATTTAGAGAAGATCCAGAGTGGCATGAAAAGGCAGAAGAGTTTTCAAAAAAAGTAGAGGATATTTCTAAATACTTGTATGACACAGGATATGAAAAACCGAAGGGAGAGTTAAACACAAGAATTACATACCATGATGCCTGTCACTTAGCCCATGGTCAAGGAGTTAGACAAGAACCTCGTGATCTATTAATTAATATACCTGGTGTAGAAATGGTGCATATGCCAAATTCTGACCGATGCTGTGGTAGTGCAGGGATATACAATATTACCAATCCAGAAATGGCTAATGCGGTTCTTGAAAGTAAGATGGAAAACGTTCCTGAAGATGTCGAAATGATTTCCATGGGGAACCCTGGTTGCATGCTTCAGATGGCAATGGGTGTAAAAAAATACGGTAGAAATCAAAAAATCGTCCATACCGTTCAATTACTAGATTGGGCTTACCAAAAAGAAGATGGTAAGGAGGGGAAATCATGAAGCTAAAGGGGATGAAGACAAACGATAAACATATTTTAAATCTAGCAAAAATTGTAGGAAATGCCCAATCTATTTTATACAAAAAAGAAGATTTAATAGCTTACGATTGTGATGGTTTTACTATTCATAAGCACTTACCATATGCTGTGGTATTTCCGAAAGATACAAGCGAAGTAGCGGAAATTGTCAAATATTGCTCAAACAACTCGTTACCGTTTTTGGCACGTGGAGCAGGAACGGGATTGAGCGGAGGAGCGATACCGATTAATGGAGAAGTCATCATTAGCTTAGTAAGAATGAAGCGTCTTTTAAGTGTAGATCTAGAAAATAGACGTGCCGTAGTTGAACCGGGATTTGTCAATCTCAAGCTTACTAATTCTATTTCAGATAAAGGCTATTATTATGCTCCAGACCCGTCTAGTCAGTACTGCTGTACAATTGGTGGAAATGTGGCGGAAAATGCAGGAGGAGCACACTGTTTGAAATACGGTGTAACGACCAACCATATACTAGGGCTCGAGGTTGTATTGCCAAATGGAGAAATTATTGAAATCAGCCCAAACGGAATACCAGATGCCCCTGGCTATGATTTACTTGGATTATTGACTGGATCGGAAGGAACGTTAGGTATCGTAACAAAAATAACGGTCCGTATTTTAAAAAATCCTGAAGCAAAGCAAACCGTACTTGCTTACTTTGATAAAGTTGAGGACGGCAGTAAGGCTGTGTCTGATATTATCTCTGCTGGAATTGTTCCGGCTGCACTTGAAATGATGGACAAAACAGCGATTGAAGGAGTAGAGGCTGCGGCCTATCCAGTGGGTCATCCTAAAGATATTGAAGCGGTTTTGCTTATTGAAGTGGATGGAATATCTGCGGGAATTGATGAGCAAATCAATCAAATATTAGAAGTTTGTAAAAACCGAAATGTCCGTGAAGTAAGAGCTGCGAAGGATGAAGCTGAAAGGGCAAGATGGTGGGCAAACCGAAAAACAGGATTTGGAGCGATGGGAGCTATCTCACCTGATTATTTAGTACAGGATGGTGTCATTCCACGAAGTCGATTACCAGAAGTACTAGAACGCATTAATCAAATTAGTAAAGATTCTGGGTTGAGGATTGCTAATATTTTTCACGCAGGTGATGGAAACTTACATCCTCTTGTCCTGTTTGATGCAAGAGTTCCTGGTGAAACGGAAAAAGCATTAGAAGCAGGAAGTGCATGTCTACAGGTTTGTGCAGATGTAGGTGGAACGATAACAGGCGAACATGGAGTTGGAATCGAGAAAAAAGAAGAAATGCGCTATGTTTTCAAGGATGAGGAAATTATTGCTCAAACCAATATTAGAGAGGTCTTTAATCCTCGAAATCTATTAAATGCTGGGAAGTTATTTCCGACACCGGGTCGCTGTGTAGAGATAAAAAAAGAGTTGAAGGAGAAGGCTACTTCTTAGTTCGGGTAACAACTTGAACGATAAACAACAGTACGGGTCGACTAATAAAAAATAATAGACGCATTTTTCAGATAAATAAATTGAAAATGAATTCCAAATTGTGCTATGATTTTTTAAAGATTAATCGAAACGGTGTTTCGTAATAACAAACAATATGGGTTTTTCTAAATTAAGGAGGATTATAGAATGGGAGATTACGTAAAAGTAGGGAAACTTCAAGTAGCACCACAACTTTATCAATTTGTTAATTCAGAGGCACTTCCTGGCAGTAGGCTCAATCAGGAGCAGTTTTGGGCGGATTTAGAAACACTTGTATATGAACTTGCTCCAAAAAATAAAGCTTTGTTACAACGTCGTGATGATATTCAGGAAAAAATTCATACATGGCACAAAAGCAATAATGATTTTAATTTTGATCAATATAAAGCATTCTTGCAGGAAATTGGTTATTTAGAGCCTGAAGTAGCAGATTTTCAAGTGACGACTGAAAATGTGGATGGAGAAGTAGCGCTTCAAGCGGGACCACAGCTAGTTGTACCAGTAGATAATGCACGTTATGCTCTAAACGCGGCGAATGCGAGATGGGGAAGCTTATATGATGCACTATACGGAACTGATGTAATCAGTGAGGAAGATGGTGCCACTCGTGAAGGAAGCTATAATCCTGTTCGCGGTGAAAAGGTTATTACTTTTGCGAGGGAATTTCTTGATCGAGCTGCTCCTTTAAATGGTTTTTCACACAAGGAAGCAGTGAAATATACGGTTGTTGGTGGAAAATTAGTTGTTACCGTAAAAAGTGGAGAAACAACTGGACTAGTAAATGAGGAAAAACTAGTAGGCTATCAAGGCAAATCAGAGGAACCGACAGTTGTTTTACTTAAAAATAATGGACTGCACTTTGAAATTCAAATCGACGCTAATCATCCAATCGGAAAGACGGATCCAGCTGGAGTAAAGGATGTCCTTTTAGAATCTGCCTTAACGACTATTATGGATTGTGAAGATTCAGTTGCTGCAGTAGACGCGGAAGATAAAGTGCTTGTCTATAGAAACTGGTTAGGATTAATGAAAGGTGATCTTACTGCAAAATTCAAGAAAGGCGATAAAACGTTAACACGTACTCTTAATCCAGATCGTACGTACACTTCACCTACTGGGGAAGAAGTTACATTAAAAGGACGTTCATTAATGTTTGTACGTAATGTTGGTCACTTAATGACAACAAATGCTCTTTTAGATGAGAATAGTCAAGAGCTTCCTGAAGGCATAATGGATACAGTGATGACGAGTCTTCTTGCCAAGCATTCATTACTGGCTAACGGTAAATACCAAAACTCCTCTAAAGGTTCTGTATATATTGTTAAGCCAAAAATGCATGGATCAGAAGAAGTTGCCTTTGCGAATGAGCTTTTTGACCGTGTGGAGGATTTGCTAGGTTTAGAACGGAACACATTAAAAATCGGAGTAATGGATGAAGAGCGACGGACTTCTCTAAACTTGAAAAATTGCATTAGCCAAGTAAAAGAAAGAGTGGTTTTTATTAACACCGGTTTCTTAGATCGTACAGGGGACGAAATGCATACCTCTATGGAGGCTGGCCCTATGATCCGCAAGAATGATATGAAAGGGTCTAAATGGTTACAAGGTTACGAGAAGTCAAATGTGAATGTTGGATTAGAAAGCGGCTTCCAAGGTCGTGCACAAATTGGAAAAGGTATGTGGGCTATGCCGGATATGATGGCAGAAATGTTAAAGCAAAAAGTGGGTCACCTACAAGCGGGAGCGAATACAGCTTGGGTTCCGTCACCTACAGCGGCTACTTTACATGCTCTTCACTACCATCAAGTGGATGTGAGAGAAGTGCAAAACGAACTCTTAAAAGATGTGCAAGATTTAAGAGACGATATTTTAACCATCCCAGTTGAAAGCAATCCGACTTGGTCTAAAGAAGAGATTCAGCAAGAACTTGATAACAATTCACAAGGAATCCTTGGTTATGTTGTACGTTGGGTGGAACAAGGAATTGGCTGTTCAAAAGTACCTGATATTAACAATGTGGGATTAATGGAAGACCGTGCGACACTGCGAATCTCTAGTCAGCATATGGCAAATTGGTTACACCATGGGGTAGTAACAGAAGAGCAAGTGCTAGAAACTTTAAAGAGGATGGCAAAAGTAGTAGATGAGCAAAATGCAGGAGACGCAGCATACCGACCGATGGCAGATAACTATAACGATTCAGTAGCCTTCCAAGCTGCTTGTGAACTTGTGTTTAAGGGCTATGACCAGCCAAGTGGCTATACAGAACCGATTTTACATCGTCGTCGTTTAGAGGCGAAGGCAAAATTTTCTGTAAAGCAATAAATATTAAAAACGGGGCATTAAACTGTAATGCCCTGTTGTCCAATAGGAAGGAGTGTAAGAATGAAATTTGCACGATTTAGTATTGGGTTAGAACAATATAATGGCATATTAACGGATGGTCGACTCAAAGTCATTGAAGGAAATATTTTTGAGGATTGGAAATATACACGAGAAGAGTTTCCTGCTGATGAAGCACAATTTTTAGCACCTCTAGAACCGAATCAAATTATTGGAATCGGTGCTAATTATGTATCAAAGCTTGAGGAACTGCCTACTGAGTTACCTGAAATTCCAGTTTTCTTTTTTAAACCAACTTCTTCTGTCATTGGTCCTAATGAAAAAATAATCATTCCAGAAGGAATTGAACAAGTAAAGTTTGAATCAGAATTAGCTATTGTTATGGGGAAAGAGGCAAAGCATGTTTCTGAAGAAGATGTATTCGATTATGTGTTTGGATACACGGTTGGCAATGACGTAACCGCACCACAATTTTTCCACAAAGATGGTCATTGGATGGTTGGAAAATCTTTCGATACATTTACCCCGTTAGGCCCAGTCATTGAGACCGATCTGGATCCTTTCACCGTAACCGTTGAGGCAAAATTGAACGGTGAGCAAAAACAATATAGTGGAACAGATTTAATGATTATTCCCATTCGAAAAATGATCTCATACTTATCGAAAGTTATGACCCTAAAACCAGGAGATGTAATTTTATCAGGTAGTCCTATTGGAGCGGAATTCGTTGGAATAGGTGCTGTTATAGAATGTACGATTAAGGAAATTGGGACATTAAGGAATAGTTTTGCATCTGTAAGTGTAAAGGCGTAAATGGACTTGAAACCAAACCGTTGTCAAATAACGGTATGCTATAATACGAATAATATGTTTACGCTCTGAGGTGGGTTAAAGTGGAAAGGGAGAATATGGTGAAGTCTGTAAGCCGGGCCCTTGATATCATTACTCTTGTGGGGATGAAAAAAGGTGGTTTAGGTGTTACAGAAATCGCAAAACAGATAGATATAAATAAAAGCTCTGTTTATCGGATTTTATCAACACTCGTACAATATGGATACATTGAACAAGATCAAGAGACCGGTAAATATAAATTAGGTTATAAGTTTTTAGAGGTAAGCTCTAGATTACTTGAATCAATTGATTTACGAACAGAGGCAAAGCCCTTGTTACAAGAATTAGGGAAATATACAAATGAAGTAATTCATTTAGTGGTTTATGATCAAGGGGAAGTCGTCTATATTGAAAAATTAGAAGGAAATGAAACATTGCGCATGCATTCAAAGGTTGGAAAAAGAGCCCCTATACATTGTACAGCTGTTGGGAAATCTATTATAGCTCATTTTCCTTCAAATGAAGTGATCGACATTCTTGAGCGAAAAGGAATGCCGATGCATACGGATAAGACCATTGTAAACATCGATACCTTTATGGAAGAGCTTATTAGTGTAAGACAAAGGGGATATGCACTCGATCTTGAGGAAAATGAATATGGCATAACATGTATTGCTGTTCCCATTTTTGACCATTTAGGAAAAGCAGTAGCGGCTGTGAGTATTTCAGGCCCTACTATTAGAATGACCGATGAAAGATTACATGAACTTCAGGAGAAAATGGTTGTGATAGGGAAAAGCATATCCGCTAGATTAGGTTTTGTTAAATAAAGAATAAAAGAGATAACTAGAAGGTTAATAAATAATTTGTTCGAAATTAGATTGAAATACTATTTCGAACAAATTTTTTTTGTTTAGAAAAGCATCTAGTACAACTTGACCTACAACTCCGGATAAAAATATAGAAATGATTTATTTCTAGAGCAACTTTCTAAGTAAGAATAATTAAGAGGGAAGGAGCATATTTTAGGTTCATAAAAATGTAAAATAAATATTTTGAAAATTAACAAAATTAACAATTTGACTTGAACTAAAACGGTTAGATTTACCGTTGCTGTATAACAATTTTTCTATCGTTGTATAGCAATGTTGTTTTATATGCAACAAATGAATTTATTGTTTCTTATTATCAAACTAAAGGAGGAAAGTGTCTTATGAGTACTGGAATGTTAGCTTTTTTATCTTTATTGCCTATCATTGCGGTAGGGGTATTTTTAGTAGGATTAAGATGGCCAGCGAGTAAAGCAATGCCTATTGCGTACCTCGTTGCAGTGGGTCTAGCATTATATGTTTGGAAAGTTCCAGGTGTGAATGTGGCGGCCGCATCAATCAATGGATTGGTTGTTGCCGGGACCTTATTGTACATTATTTTTGGTGCCATTCTACTATTAAATACTCTACAAGAAAGCGGTGGCATAAAGACCATACGCCAAGGTTTCACAGATATATCTGAAGACCGCCGTATTCAGGTCATCATTGTTGCTTGGTTGTTTGGATCCTTCATTGAAGGTGCAGCTGGATTTGGTACACCGGCTGCAGTAGCGGTACCACTTATGGTTGGTCTTGGATTCCCAGCGATGGCAGCAGTAGTAGCGGGGATGGTTATACAAAGTACCCCCGTTTCGTTTGGAGCTGTCGGTACTCCGATGCTTGTAGGTGTTCAAAGTGGGTTATCAGCTGATCCTACTATTACAACTGACTTCCTTGCTCTAGTAACAGCCATTGGTGGAAAGGTTGCCCTATTACATATGATTGCGGGCACACTAGTTCCCCTATTTGTTGTGGCTCTTATGACAAGATTCTTTGGTAAAAATAAATCATTCACAGAAGGGTTAAAGGTTTGGAAGTTTGCTTTGTTCTCTTCTTTTGCCATGACCATTCCTTATATCATTGTGGCAAATGTATTAGGTCCAGAGTTTCCTTCTATGATTGGAGGATTAGTTGGATTGGCTATTGTCGTATTTGCAGCAAAAAAAGGATTCCTTTTACCTCCAAAAGAAGATACTTGGGATTTTGAAGAAAAGTCTAAATGGGACCCAGAGTGGATTGGTAAATTAGAAATTAAAGATATCTCACATAAGAGCGGAAGCATGAGCATGTTCAAAGCTTGGTTACCTTACGTGTTAGTTGGTGTTTTCTTAGTATTAACTAGATTGAAAACGCTTCCTTTACAAGGTTGGATGCAATCTTGGACCGTAAAATTTGAAAACATCTTCGGGTCTGCTATTACAGCTAGCTTCCAGCCATTATATTTACCTGGAACAATCTTTATCCTTGTGTCAGTGATTACGTTCTTTATCCATGGAATGAACGGAAGTGCCTACGGTCGAGCTTGGTCTCAATCAGCTAAAACGATGTTATCTGCATCAACTGCTCTTATCTTTACTGTTCCGATGGTACAAGTGTTTTTAAATACAGGAGGTGGAGCCGCCGGTTTTGAACGTATGCCGATTGAATTAGCGAATGGTGTTGCTGCACTAGCAGGTGAGTTTTGGCCGATTTTTGCTACTTTTATAGGTGGATTGGGTGCATTCATAGCGGGAAGTAATACGGTAAGTAATATGATGTTCTCTTTATTCCAGTATGATGTTGGTTCACAAATTGGAGTTGATCCTTCATGGATTGTTGCTTTGCAAGCTGTCGGTGGAGCTGCTGGTAACATGATTTGTGTTCACAACGTTGTAGCGGCATCGGCAGTAGTAGGTCTAGTAGGTAAAGAAGGAGCAGTTATTCGAAAAACTTTATTCCCATTCACCTACTATGCCTTACTGTCAGGAGCTGTTGGGTATTCCATTGTATGGTATTCACAAAAAGGAATATTCAACATAGGTTCGTTTATTGCAGTCATCATTGCATTTGCAGCAGTATATATCATTGCCACAAACAATAAGCGTGCAAGTCTACTAACTAATACTTCCAATAATAAATAGAAGAAATATTCGTGTACGGAGGTGATTCCCCCTTAATTATGTAAGGGGGAATCACCTCTTATGGATTAGAAAGCAAGGTTTGAATCGTTACAAACTTATAGCCTTGTTTTTTTAGCTCATCTATAATTTGTGGTAATGCCTCTATCGCTCCATCTAACATTCTGTTTTCTTTAAAATTATGTTGTAAGATAATGGCTCCCGGTTTTGTATCACGTTTAATTATCGATAAAATATCCTCGGCACTGTTCCCACTCCAGTCAAGTGTATCAACGTTCCAAAGGATGTTTCTCATGCCAATTTGATTTAAAACTACGGCATCTGCCTTCGTATAGGCTCCATATGGAGGACGGAATAAATCTGGTTTTTTTCCAACCACTCGTTGCAGCTCATCTTGTGTAGATAAAATTTCTTGTCTTACAACGGAACTCCAATTCTTTCTTAAGTCAGGGTGATTGTAGGAATGGTTAGCTAGACCATGGCCTTCTTTCACGATTCTCTCCATTAGATCTGGGTTTGCCTTGACCTGCTTTCCTAGTACAAAAAATGTAGCAGGGACCCCTTTATCTTTTAAAATGTCTAAAATTTGAGGAGTATAATAATCCTCTGGACCATCGTCGTAAGTAATGGCTACAAGTTTTTCTCTGCTCTCTGCTTGACGATAGGTGATTGTAGGAGATGCAATGTTTGTTGTTATGAAGGTTCGATTAATAGAAAAATCGTATTTTACCTTCATCCCTAATTTATTTGCAATATCTACTATTGGTACAAAATAATCGCCGCCGAATTCTATTGTTGCTGTAGCTAAAGGATTTCTTACCCAAGTTCCTAAATGTTGAATATAGTCATCAGTATAGTTTTTCCCAAGAGGCGCTGCGAACCTAACGTTCTTTGATTGGAATACAATTGATCGGTATTGAGCATCCCAATC
This sequence comes from Robertmurraya mangrovi, assembly GCF_034427655.1. NCBI lineage: Bacteria > Bacillati > Bacillota > Bacilli > Caryophanales > Bacillaceae > Robertmurraya > Robertmurraya mangrovi. The sequence continues at coordinate 35,058 of NZ_JAXOFX010000005.1, read as the reverse complement.
TACAGTAGCACCAGTGTTTTTTAAAAACAGAGCTGGAACGAGTAAGTGTCCATTTCTCATTAGATATTTTGTGTTAATAGGGTCACCGTCAATAAAAATAGGTGCCTCTGATAAAGTTGATTCATTTGCTTGGGTGGGAATTGCAAATGAAAATAGTAGAATAAACAAAAAGATGTATTCTTTTTTCCTGTTAAGTAACTGAAGGGGAAAATAGGAATTATTTATCTTTCGCATTTTTTTACTCCTTTCTTCTCGTTGGATAACGCAAACAAATGATAGCTCACTTCATTAAGAAATAACATTCCCTCTTGATACAAAAACTATGATTAAAGTGAGTTAATCCATGAACAGGGGGGATTTAGTTTTCAAATGAGAGAAAAAATAAAGTGTCGAAATATTTCAAACGGTTTGTTACAATCAATCTAATAAATAAGCGGCAAAAAATAAGGAGCGTTAAAATGGATAAAGGGAATATTATTTTACTTAATGGAGTGTCAAGCTCAGGGAAATCAACATTATCGAAAGAGTTAACGAAAATATTGCCTAATTATTATCACTTGAGTATAGATGATTTTGATATTGTAATTGAGCGAATGGAGGACCGAGAAAATGATAGATTGATTCCGGTACCAACAGAATATTTCTTCCACCGTACTATAGCGATGTTTTCAGACAAAGGAGTAAATTTGATTGTAGATCAAATTCTACATGATTCATTTACTACAGAAGATTGTTACAAGACTCTCAAAGACTATCCTGTCTTATTTGTTGGAGTTCAATGTCCAATTGAAGAATTGGAGAGAAGAGAAATGCAAAGAGGAGACAGACGAATAGGTCAAGGAAAGCAGCAGTTAGAGTATGTACATAAGAGTGAAGTCTATGATATCGTGGTGGATACATATAAGGATAGTTTAGAACATTGTGCCAAGAATATTGCACAACTCATCCAAACACAAGAATTACCACAGAAATGGGCAGTGAACTGTTTTGTCCCTGAAATTTAGCGTTCCTAATAAATCAAACCTGGTGCTCAGAACATCAGGTTTTTTTCATGTAAATAGGATAAACAAATGATACCAGTTTATAAATATGGTACAATTTTACCCTAGGGGTAAAATTTGGTTAAGGGGAAGATTGTTAATGATTAGTGATTTGGTCGTTAATATATCAATTTTAATGGCATTTACATTTATTTGGCATGAGTTATTTCGTAATAATAGGCTCACCTTTAATTCCCCTCTTAGTATAAAAATTTTAGATGGTTTAATAGCAGGGATTTTAGGAATTGTTTTAATGCACTATAGTATCCAAGTCAATGACATTACTATACTAGACTTAAGACATATACCTGTTATTTTAGTAGCGTTTTTTGGGGGCTTTATCCCAACCATCATTTCTTCAATCGTCATTTCTATTGGACGGTTTTTAATCGATTTTAATTTTTCTTCCATCGTTTCTTTATTTATGATGCTTACAATCGCGGTAGGTTCCAGTCTAATTGTACATAAGATAAAGCTTTCTCCATGGAAACTTTGGGTTACGCTAATCATATATAGTCAGGCCATTTTCTCGTTAGCTTTATATATCGTATCTGAAAATTATGTACAAGTACTTGTGTATGCCTTTTATCATGTGATAAGTGCATTTTTTGGTGGAATACTGACTTTTTATTTTGTTTTATATATCCGTAGAAATACTGAATTGTATCTTAAATATAAAGAAAGTGCTCGGCGCGATTCTTTAACGGGTCTGTATAATGTCCGATCCTTTGCTTATTATTACAACCAGTTTTTATCGAAAGCTATAAAAGATAATAGTGAATGTGCGATTTGTCTAGTAGACGTAGATTTTTTTAAGAAAATCAACGATACATATGGACATCATTCAGGAGATGAGGTATTAAAACAACTTGCTAGTTTACTAACTAAACTAACAAGAGAAGGTGACATTGTTTCAAGAAATGGAGGAGAGGAATTTTCTATTCTTCTTCAAGATTGTACAATTGAACAAGTAAAAGACATTGCAGAAAGAATACGAGAGACAGTAGAGAATTATCCATTTATTTTACCGGACTATAGAAAAATAAATCTCACTGTATCTGTTGGTGTGGCTAACTATCACAATAAAATTAGTAAACCTGATATGCTTTTCCAAGAAGCTGATCATGCATTGTATAATGCAAAGCAAAGCGGAAGGAACCTGGTTTGTATGTACACAAGTGGTGCTCCAATTTAATAAATGACAAAGTAGGCTGTCCCATAAGTCATTATAAAATGATTTATGGAACAGCCCATATTTTATTAGGCTATTGATAATTGAATTGTTCTAGTAATTTCGTCCGTTGATTTCCGGTCCAGGCACTTGCTTTCCGCGGGGAGGAAGTCGAGCCTCCTCGCCGTTCCGTCTGTGGGGTCTCGACCTTCCTCTGCATCCCGCTGGAGTCAAGTGCCTTCCCCTCCAATCAACTAAGTGCTTAATACTAGATATAAAATGAAGCGGAGAAAGAGAATTCATTTCTCTCTTCATATTTTACTTAGCTACTGATTAGACAGCCCCTTTTATTTATAACTCTTAAAAGAAATCACGCTCCATGTAACGATCATCATGGTCATCTTCATCTATTTCATCATCTTCAAAAGAATCTTTAGTATCATACTCTTCTTGTTCAAAATCGTTATGGAGAAACCGATTGAAAAATTTGAAAGGATCCTTCATATTTATTCCCCCCTATATTTTAACTTTATTATTTCCAAAAATAAAAGTCAGGATACAAGGGGAACTTGACTATGGGTGTATAACCCTATTTTATTTGTTGCACCGTATAAGCCATACCTTCCTCTGCAGCACCATTCATTTCAACTTCATTCCCATATTGATCAAAGATAGTCGCTTCTCCTGTTAAGACAAGATTATAAAGTCCTTGATTTTTCTTCAGTAAAGCATGTTTTAATGATGCCCCTCTAAACAACACCACTTCTTCTTGATTAATCAGTACTTTCATACGTCCCGCTCCTTTAGTCGTGAATAAATATTCATATATCAATAAAATAATCTGTAGTCCTTACCGCTTACCTTTTGGTAATGAAAGCATTTTCATAGATATTAATACATAGGAAATAGATGGGAAAACCAGCATTTAACGAATGTTTAATATTATCTTAAAATTATATTTACACACTGCCTTTATAGTGGGATACATGCGTCATATTAAATATTGAGGAGGAACATCATGCGTTACTTTTTAACGAGGAAAAATAAGATTACCTCTGTACTAGTTTTATTTACTATCTTATTTTACTCCTTATTTACACCTATTTTTCAATTTACTGCAGAGGCTTCAGAAACTCAAGAGGGGAACATTGTTGACTTAAAAATTTTACATACAAATGATCTCCATGCTAAGATTGATCATTTTGCAAAGATTGCAGCTTATATTCAATCCGAAAGAAGTAAGGCAAGTCATTCCCTTTATATTGATGCAGGGGATATTTTTAGTGGAAACCCTGTTGTAGATCTACAAAAAGGAAAACCCATTGTTGATTTACTAAATGACATGGGACTACAAGCAATGGCAATAGGTAACCATGATTTTGATTACGGCCAGGAAGAATATGTTGAACGTCAGCTACAAGCAAACTTTCCTTGGCTAGGGGCTAATATTGTAGTAGAAAACCCAAGAGTCAAAGAAGTCCCTCAACCAAACCCATACACGATTCTTGAGGCAAATGGATTAAAAGTAGGTTTAGTATCTGTAATAGAAACGCCTCCATCAACAGCACCAGCAAACGTAGTTGGTATCAAATTTAATGACCCAATTCAAACATTAAAGCAATATGAATTTTTAAAAAATGAAACTGATATTTTAATCGCTTTAACACACGTTGGCTATAGTGAAGATCGAGAAATTGCTCAAGCTATTAACTTTTTTGACGTTATTATCGGTGCTCACTCTCATACAGCATTAAGTGCTCCAGCGATAGTCAATGGCACTCCAATCGTACAAACAGGTGGGAATGCAGAAAACGTTGGTAACTTAAATATTTCTTATAATACGGAAACAAAAGAAGTTGTTTCAGTAAACGGCTTTTTGCAAAAAGTAAGTCTTTTAGAAGAAGCTGATCCCGCAATCCAGGCTAAAGTTGATGCCTATAAAGAGGCAATGGCACCTTTATTAGGAGAGGTTATTGGTACAACTACCGGACTATCTAGAAGTGGAAACCGCGATACTCAATTAGGTAACTTTTGGACAGATTCTATTCGTTATTTTACAAATGCAGATGTTGCTTTAACGAATAACGGAGGAATTCGAGACAATATTGCAAGTGGAAGTTTAACGGTAGGTGATATTTACCGAGTTGAGCCATTTGCAAACGAAATTATGAAAATCGAAATGACTGGACAAGCCTTAAAAGATGTCATTGATTATTCTTATAATCGTCGTAGTTCAGTTGATTTACAAACTTCAGGTTTACACTACAAAATCTTAACAAACAACACAGGTAAATTTGTAGGTTCAGAATTAACGATTAATGGTCAACCTATTGACTTAGCGAAAAAATATATTGTTGCCGTTGGTGATTATATCGGTTCAGGTGGAAGTGGATATAACTTTGCCGGAACGGTTTTAGAAGCAAAATCCGGTTTTATGACAGAATCCATGATTGCTTTTGCCAAACATGAAACTTCACTAGGTAAAACGATTAGTTACAATTCAAATGAGCGTATTAAGATTGAAGTTGCTGCAAATGCACCAATTGAAGGAACGGTAATTGGATCGACTTCAAAAGGTTTATCATCAGCAAACAACAAACTAGGAGATTCAAGTTTAGGTAATCTATATACGGACTCCGTTCGCTCAAAAACAGGTGCGGACTTTGGGATGCTGAATAACTCTTCGGTTGAAGGTAATATTGCTCCTGGTGATATTGCGGATAAGCAGATCGAGAACTTAGATGCATTTAAAAATGAAATTGTTGTTGTTAAAACGAATGTTGCAAAGGTAAAAGAAATATTACTAACTCAAGCACAATTCCATAATGGTTCAGACTTACAAGTGTCCGGCTTGCATTACGAATTAATAAAGAAAGACGGAAAAATCTCGGATGTAAAAGTTACTCTACCTGATGGCTCACCATTAGATGAGACAAAACCATATACGGTAGCTTATAACGATTATATGCATGGAAGAGCTTTCTATAGTTTAGGTACAGAAGTGGTAGCTGCCTCTAACTACGGGAAGGTTTGGGAATCCATTGTAGAGTATGTGAAAAATCACAACGGTCCGATTGATTATGTTGAAGGTAGCAGAATTAAGATTACGACCGATCAAGTGACTCAGCCAAACCCTCTTTCAACAATTGCAGAAGCACGTCAACTGACTACAAATAAAGTGGTAACAGTAAAAGGGACTGTTACAACAATACCTGGTGCTTGGGGTGGAAAAGGCTTCTACCTTCAAGATGAAACGGGTGCAGCCTATATCTATCAAACTACTAATGATGTAAATGTTGGAGATGTGGTTGAAATAACTGGAAAAACAGCAAATTTTAATGGGGAATTCCAAATTTCTAATGTTACTAAACTAGTAAAGGTGGATACTGCTCCAGTACCAGCTGCAATAGTAGCCAATCCTTCGAAGGAAAATGAAGGTCAACTAATTACTTTAGAAGAAGTCACTATTGCTGATTTAGAAAAAGTAAATGCAAATGGTACATTTGAATTTAAAGCGATTAATAAAGAAAATGAAGCGATTTTGGTTCGAGTGGATAGCCGTACAGGTTTAGTGTACGACCAATTTAATTTCCAAAATGGAGATGTTATTAATCTCTCTGGTATCTCTAGTCAATTTAAAGGGGTTTACCAAGTAAAACCACGTGTAGATTCAGACTTTACATTTATTCGTCCGACAGTAGAGTACGTTGTTTCAACACCTAGCATCACGGATGAAAACGGCCAAACCATTCAAAGTTTAGAGAGAAAACAAAACATTAACTTAAGTACTGAAATTAAAAACAATTGGGTTGATGCGAAAGAAGTTGAACTAGTAATGGAATTAGTCGACAAACATGGTCGATTGGTTAGTGAAGTGAAAGAGGTTAAGAGTGTTGAAGGTCGAGAGAGTATTACCATAGGTGGTAGTATGAAAATACCAGCCAATCAAAATGGCCAACGCCCAACTTTAACCATCTCATTGAAAGTGGACGGGAAACTTATTACTGATGCAGTAGTAGTTCAATAATATTTCAAAAAAACCTGTCGTTATTTTAATGACAGGTTTTTCGATACGAACAAACTTCATCGATTACAACGAGATACATATGAAGCAACCTCATTATTTAAGGAGAGTGTTCTACACGCGCCAATCTTCCATGTTCCACACCTGAGTAACCCACTGCTCATAAAATTCAGGTTCATGAGACACTACCATTACAGTTCCTTCATATGCCTGTAATGCTTTAGCAAGTATTTCTTTTGCTTGGATATCTAGATGATTGGTAGGTTCATCAAGAATGAGCCAGTTACTTTTCTCCAGCATTAATTCACATAACCTAACTCTCGTTTGTTCTCCGCCGCTTAAAGAATGTAAAGGTTGAAAAATATGTTCTGACTTTAGGCCAGCTCTGGCAAGTGCTTGCCGAACTTCTTTTTGAGTCATTCTCTCATGTAATGACCAAATGTACTCAAGTGGTGTTTCCTGCGATGTTGAGGTCCATTCTTGAGCAAAATAGGAGGGGCTTACATTTTGACCAAATGAAACGGTACCACCTAGAGGACTTAACTCACCCATAATGGTTTTTAATGTGGTAGATTTTCCTATTCCATTATGACCAATGATGGCTACTTTTTCTCCTCTTTTTAAAGCAAAGGACATAGGAGGTAGTAAAACCTTATCATACCCTACCTCTAACTGACTTACTTCAACGATTAAACTAGCTGGCCTTTCACAAACCTTAAAAGAAAACTTAGGTTTTGGAGGTGGACTAGGTGTTTCGATTCGATCTATTTTCAACAGCTTCTTTTCCCTAGCTTTTGCTTGTTTAGATGTTGAAGCACGAGCTTTGTTTTTATTAATATACGTCTCAAGCTTTTTTATTTCAGCTTGCTGCCTATCGTAGGCTAAAAATGTTTGATGTTTTCTAAACTCATAAGCTTCCATAAACTTATGATAATTTCCTATATATCTTGTTAGATTTTGATGCTCAAGATGATAAATGATATTCACCACTTCGTTCATGAAATGCGTGTCATGAGAAATGAGTATGAATGAATGTGGATACTGTTTTAAATAGCTTTGTAACCATTCAATATGCTCATAGTCTAGATAGTTCGTTGGTTCATCGAGCAATAAAACATGAGGCTCTTCTAACAACAGTTTAGCTAACAGTAACTTGGTTCTTTGACCGCGACTTAATTGACTAACATCCGTTTCTAAACCATATACATCTATCCCTAAACCAGCAGAAATTTCTTCAACTTTTAAGTCAATCCCATAAAAGTCCCCATGGTCTAACAACCCTTGTAGAACAGAAAACCGATTCAACAGTTTATCCAATTCGGAACCGAGACAATCTGCCATTTTATTAGATATTTCTAGCATTTCAAGCTCGGCGTCGTATAAATACTGAAAAGCACTTCTCAAGTAATTTCTAATGGTTATTCCTTCGGTTAGGTTTATATGCTGATCTAGATAGCCAACCTTTACATTCGGTAGCCATTCAATATCACCCTGATCAGGTAGTAATGTTCCGTTCAGGATCTGAAGTAAAGTCGACTTGCCAGAACCGTTTGTTCCAACGAGACCAACTCGTTCTTGATTCAATAAGTTAAAGTTTATATTTTTAAGGACTAATTTTGCTCCATAATAATGTGTTAAGTTTTGTACTGATAAAATACTCATAATGTAGTCTCCTTCAAAATTGGTATTGAGACCAATCGTAAAACGGGAAGAAGTGTTTATATTTACAAACAAGCTGGAGTACTGATAAAAAAATATAAAAAAGGGTACAGTGAATACACTCTACCCTTTCCGTGACTTCGACAAATACACATAAGCCGAATGTATATATAAGAAAAGAGCCAGATTGTCTGTTGTTTCACGATTGGCTTTGCTAAAAAAAGGACATACTTATCCCGTTTAAGCTCGGTCAATTCAAAAAACAACAGGTAATCTCATCGGACTCTTTTCCTCCTTTAAAAAATATGATTACACTTTACATTATATGGTAGTATTATGTTTTTTGTAAAGGCTCACAACCAAACAAAAAAAGACTAGAATGATGAATTCATCCTAGTCCAGTTCATGAAGTGTTACGCAGTTAATTGGTTGGATTCCTCAATATCTGACTCAATCCACTCTTTACCTTCCACCAATCTAGTGACAGCCATACTAGAAACCGTGTCTCCAGTAGCATTTACCATCGTAGCTGGTGGATCAATTAATGTACCTAACACAGCCAAGATAGGTAGTGCCTCCATTGGGAAACCGTAAATCGTTACTATAAACATTTCAGCGATAAATCCACCGCCAGGTACTCCACTCATAACCGTTCCAGCTGCGATTGAGATCACAATGGCATATAAAAAGGTTTCAATTCCACTAAAGTTCATATTAAATATTCCAAATAAGAAGGAAATTTTTAAAATCGCTCCTAAAGCCGAACCGTCCATGTGAATTTGAGCACCCATCGGAATGACAACATCACGAACATCTTTAGGCACCCCAATTTTTCTAGCTGCATCTACATTGGTTGGGATGGTTGCTACGCTACTACAAGTTCCAAGAGAAGTAATCGCTGGTGCAGCAATGTTTTTCCAGAAACGACTAATTCCTTTTTTACCACCTGCTATGTAAGCATAAATCGTAAAACCAATAAAGAAGTATAGAACGGTAACGGGATAGTAAACAATCATAGCTCGTGCATAACTACCTAATAATTCTGGACCAAACACTCCAACTAGTGCAGCAAAGTAGGCTGCTAATCCAATAGGTGCATAGTACATTACTAGTTTAACTAATTTCCCCATAACCTCTGAAGCAGAAGCTAAGAAAGTAGCAACAGGTCTGCCTTTTTCACCTACTAGGTTGGTTGCTAATCCGAATAATACAGAAAATACAATAAGTGCTAGCATATTTCTTCTAGAAAATAAATCTACAAAGTCCGGTACACTAACGGCTTTTACCACTTGTGCCCCAAGACTTAGTTCTTCCACTTCTTCAGGTTGAGTTAACTCAATGGTTGTTCCTTCTGATGGTGGAACCATGGTAACTGCTACGATCATGACCATAGAAGCGATAATACCGGTAACAATAAAAACAAGCATCATTGAACCCATGATAGAGCCTAGACGTTTCAAGTTTTGCATGTTCGCTACAACGGCACTTAGCGAGAAAAATACCAATGGAACGACAATCGTAAACATTAGGTTAAGAAATAAGTCACCTAAAGGCTGTAGAACGGCCGCATCTTCCCCCATGGAAATCCCTATTAAACTACCAATAATAATCGATAATAACAAAATTAGGGGGAACCGATAGCTTTTTAGAATTCCTACTTTTTTTGTTTCTGACATGTATAAACCTCCTATTCAAAATAATGGTAGTTACTAGATTATATCAGAATATGGGTGTTAAAACATGTGTAAGTAGTGTTATCTGATAAATCTTCCACAATTTGATTACCTTTTTATTTGTTAGAGAGTGAGATAGAATTCCTAAAAATACTACCAACAGAAGTACTTAAGAAAATAAGTTGCACTATTTTTATAGATTTAAATATTTTCCCAACCTCCTAATGTCTAAAAACCATTGATTTAGTCAGAAAATTTGCAATATAGTTATTACACAGTCTTGATGGCTGTCATTACATTTGTGAAAGGGGCTATTACATGAAGAAAAGAAAAACATTAGGGGTGGCACTTTTAAGTGCAGCAATGGGACTTTCACTATTTACAACAGGAGCTTTTGGTCAGCAAAAATCTATGAACTCAAAAGAAACGTATAGGGTTCATATCCAAGGGCCAAGCGAAGAAAAGGTTAAAGTAAAAGATCATTACGGAGCTCGATGGGATTTTGGAACAGAAGGTTTTACAACTACAGTAAATGAAAATCAATACCATGCTCTACTAAAAAATAAGAATTTAAAAATAGAGTTAGTTTCAGAACTTCAGCTAGAAACGCGCCCTGAAACGAATGCAAAACCAGGAGGGACAACAGCACAAGCGCTGCCAAGTGACCAAACTCCTTGGGGAATTGAAGCTATCTACAATGATAGTACAATTAAAGCTACTTCTGGTGGTAAAGGCATTAAGGTAGCGGTCTTAGATACAGGTGTTTATACCAATCATATTGACTTAGCTGGATCAGCTGAACAATGTAAAGACTTTACTCAATTTAAATCACCTTTAGTCAATGGAAGTTGTACAGATAAAAATGGTCATGGGACACATGTTGCTGGTTCTGTTCTTGCACATGGTGGAAATGATGGATTAGGGATTTATGGAGTGGCGCCAGAGGCAACTCTGTGGGCGTATAAAGTATTAAATGATAGAGGATCAGGCTACTCTGATGATATTGCTGGAGCTATTCGTCATGCTGCAGATGAAGCAGTCCGTACAGGATCTAAAGTGATTCTATCTATGTCACTAGGTTCAAGTGCAAAAGATTCAATGATTGCTAGTGCAGTAGATTATGCTTACAGTAAAGGTGTTCTTGTCATTGCTGCAGCGGGTAACAGTGGTTCAGCAGATAATACGATCGGATATCCTGGGGCTTTAGTAAACGCTGTAGCAGTTGCAGCATTAGAAAATGTACAACAAAACGGTACATACCGTGTAGCAGATTTTTCTTCTAGAGGAATCCCAACTACTGCTGGGGACTATGTCATCCAAGAAAAGGATGTAGAAGTATCAGCACCAGGTCGTGCAATTGAATCTACTTGGTATAACGGTTCATATAACACAATCAGCGGAACTTCAATGGCAACTCCACATGTGTCAGGCTTAGCTGCTAAAATTTGGGCTGCTAATCCTTCGTTAACTCACGTAGCGCTTAGAGCAGAGTTGCAAAACCGTGCAAAATTATATGACATTAAAGGTGGTATTGGAGCTAAAACTGGTGATGATCACGCATCAGGATTTGGTTTCCCACGAGTAAAATAAAATGGAGGAAAGCCATCTGGAAAGCTTCAGATGGTTTTCTTCTACTAATTTCATAGGACAAAACTACCATTTTGCTAAAAAATCTGAAAAATTTATATAACTTTATATATAATCAATATAAAGTCTCAATTACTAGTTATTTGGGGGGAGAACGTTGGATTATGGTCCTTTAATTAAATTTTATCGAAATCAAAGAGGGATTACACAAAGAGAATTAGCCGAGGGCATATGTTCAATTTCCCATCTAAGTAAAATTGAGAATAACACAAAGGACGCAAATGAAGAAACGATTGTTTTATTACTAAATAGGCTAGACATTGATATAAAGGAAGTAACAGAAAAGGAAGAGTTAATCAGGACACATCTTCATCAGTTAAACCAGATGATTAACTTTTATCAAAGGCAAGAAGTAGAGCAGATTATGCTTGAGTTAAAAGAGTACGAGGGAATCATACCCTTTACAGCTTTTCTATATCCTTATGAACTAACTAAATTTAGATATCTTTTGTTTAGTGGAAAGGTTCAAGAGGCAGATGAGCAAAGGGATCTATTATATAAACAAAAGAAGTTATTTTCCCAACGTGAAACCTATTTATTCCAATATTATAATGCTGTATTGTATATGTTGAAGGGGAATCATTTAAAAGCGGATAAACTGCTTGATTCTATCTTATTGCAAATTAACAACGATATTGCTTCCGGTGAAATTATCTACTACCGTGCACTTGTGAAAAGTTTAATGGGTGAATCAGGTCATGCGATTCATTTTGGTAAAATGGCACTTCAGTTTTATATGAATGAACATAATTTTATCAGGATCCTACATACTCTTATGTTGTTGGGAATCAATTATACTGAATCTGGAATCTATGAAGAAGCCCTAAGTTGTTTTCAACATCTAGTGAGAAATGCGGAGCTCTTGAATGAAAAAGGATTACTTCCACAAATTTATCATAATTTAGGTTTTCTTTATAGTAAGATGGGTAAAGAAAGAGAGTCCTTACATTTTTTTCAGAAAAGTCTTTCGATGCAGTCGAATATCAATACACATTACTTAATTACATTATATGACATTGGAGAAGTATACTACTCTCTTCAAGAATATGAAAAAGCAAGAGATTCTTTTGAAGAATCATTAAGAATAGCAAAAGAAATTGGAATGAAGAAGTATGAAATTCTAGCAAAATATAATCTTATGTCTATAGAAGAAAATGAGGAATCTATTGAGTATTTAATAACAACGGTTATTCCATTTTTAGAAGGCAAGAATGAACATAAGGATACCCTTGTTATATACTATAAACTTCTTTCTAAGCACTATAAGCAACTGGGAATGGATAAAGAAGCATTGTATTATATGAATAAATTAATTTAAGGAGGAAAAATATGAAAAAAGTACTTTATTCCATCGTGGTATTAGGATTTGTTTTGGTAGGATCCTTTGGAAGCACTCAGCAGTTTTCAGATGTTGAAATTAACACTGGTGGAACTCATCCAATCCAACCACCAATGTAAACTCTATAATCTTAGTAAAAGGCATGTTCCCAGCAACATGCCTTTTTTACATTTTATCCTGTTCCACAAGCAAATAAAAAAATTCATCCCAAAATATGATATAATTTTGGTTTAGATTAGAAACATTGAGCTGAATAAAAATTTCACATAGATGAGTGATTAATATGGATTTACTAAAAGATATCGTATTACCCAGCGGTTATCTTGACTATAGTAAGATAGAGAAAAGTGAAATCGTATATAAAGGAACGAACGGTAGAAATGTAGAGAGATTTTATGTCTCTAATTCTCAAAGCTTTATATTTAAACCACTAACAAATAACAGCCAGTTAGGCAAAGAAATATGGATTTACGATGAAGTTCTTCCATCTCTGCCACCCATTTATCCTCGGGTTTTTGAAAAGTCCATAAGCAATGTTCTTAATAGTAACTGGATTATCTTTGAAGATTTAGGCCATCTTCAGCATCAATTTAATGGAGAGATTGCCACTAAAATGTCTAAATTTATAGCGGACTGGCATTCTAATTCTAATATTTCTATAAAAGAAAAAGACTCAAAGGGGCCAAAACCTTTTATAGAGGATATAGTGGCTGATTTAAAGGTAAAAAGAACGGAAGTGTTGAAAAGCTTACCAGAACATGCATTGTTTCTAGACTTTGTTTACTCGTTCCTCGAGCATTTTGAGTTCTCTAAGAAAATGGTTTTCTCACATGGTGATTTGCATTTAGGAAACTACTGTATAGTTCAGGATAGATTAGTGGTTTTAGATTGGGAACATGCTCATTATAATATACCATTTTGGGATTTGTACCACTTGTTAGATATGTCTCATCCGTTGTTTCCTAAAGAGGTTTCCCAAAAATTAAGAGAGCATGTTTTAGATGAATACTTAAATAAGGTTAATATTATAGAATTTACACAAGATAAGGATGCTTTTAAAAAGGAATATTATGTATTTGCAGCTGTTTTTTCCATTTGGATGATTTCTCTTATACAGGGAGATTTGAATAGAAACGATGAAAAGTGGCCGAAAGATCAATTGAAAAATCAGCTTGCAGAAACTACCTCAAGTTTCGAACAGTGTGTGGAGCAATTGAAAAAATATTGTTAGGTGGTAAGTCATGAAAAAAGTCGGACTAGTTATGAGAAAGATACAATTCACAGAAGCACAAGGTCCGAGAGTATTTGCGGACCGATTAAAAGAAATTAGTAAAGAATTTGGTGTAGATATTGTGTTTATTTCACCTGAGCGCCATGTAAGTGGATACGATTGGGTACCAGGGTATGAGCATGAAAAGGGAGACCTAGTAAATTATGATATTGTTCTCGATCAAATTTACTCCCAAAACATTGACCATGTTATTTACACAGTCTCCGGGTTTACGTATTTAAAAATGTTTCTTAAAAATAGTGTCCTATTCCCTCATAGCTTTCCTGACCTTGCATTAACGGGATACGAAATGATGAAACCTTTCTATCAAATAGTTGATAAAGCCATTGTTCAAACAGATTTCCTAAAGAGAGAAATGAACACGAATTTTGGGATTGAAGATGTAACCGTCATTCCGATTGGTTTTAGTGAACAGTTGGCAGAGAAGCATTACAATCCATCTCAAATTGTTGATAATCGAATTCTTTGGATAGGAAGAGATGAAGAAAATAGGCGCCCTGATCTAGTTCTAGAGTACGCGAGACAAAATCCAGACAAAGAAGTGTATATGGTTTTTGGTGGAGTGCGCTATAAAGAGAGCATGAAGAAATACGATATTCCCAATAATGTAAAACTGCAATTTGCTCTAACACAGGATGAGGTATTTTCTTTGATGAATTCAGCTAAAGTTTACTGGAGCAGTTCAAAGTTTGATACGTTTGCTATGCCGCTTACGGAAGCACTTGCGATGGGAAAAATCGTCGTAAAGCCAGAACATCCATGCTATGACCATATAAGCTCGAAGCATTCTTTTGCTGGTAATGAAAAAAATTGGTTTGAGCTTGTAAACATGGCAGTGGGCTCTAATCAAAAGGTCTCAACGGAAAACAGAGAATATGCATTTGGAAAATTCTCTAGTAAGGTAATGAAGGAAGGATATAAAAATTTCTTTGATAAATGGCTTGCTAATTAACATAAGCAAAGTGGACGAGTGAATCTTTTATGGTTCGCTCTTTTTTATATTTAAAAATTTCTTTATAAATTTTCAGCTAAATTTAGAGCACGTGCGTCTAATAGATATAAAACACAAAAAAAGGAGGCAATAATCATTAATCATTTAGTAAAGAAGGCACAAAAGGGAGATAAGAAAGCTTTCATAACCCTTTTACAACAATACGAAGAGGATATCTATCGTATGGCCTATGTATATGTAAGAAATAAGGATGATGCTCTTGATGTCGTTCAAGAAACCGCCTATCGGTCATTTAGTAAAATTGGGGCTCTAAAACAACCTGAGTATTTTAAAACATGGTTATTAAAAATTACCATTAATGCTGCGCTTGATTTAATTAGAAAAGAAAAGAAAGTTGTTCAACTAGTACCAGAATTAATAGAGTCTGTTTCGCTTGAAGAGGACATGAACCTCTCGATTACTTTAAAGGATGTTATGGAAAAATTATCGGAAAATGAAAAAAGCATCGTTCTATTAAAATACTATTATGATCACACATTTATTGAAATCTCAAACATAGTAGATATTCCATTAGGTACAGTCAAATCGATTCTATATCGTGCTTTAGGCAAACTTCGAACTCACTTAAAGGAGGATGATATTTGTGAAAATTAATCTTAAAGAGGAAGTCGAAAATATAGAAATTCCAAAAGAGCTTCATTCTAGGGTTGAGTTAGGTGTTAATCAGGCATGGATGGAGGAAAAAAACAAGCATTCTAAGAGGTTACCGATGAAAAAAATAGTGATAAGTGCAGCGGCAGCAGTTGTTGTGTTTAGTGGAACATGGGCAGTGGGAGGAGTCGATGCAACAGAGACATTAATTAATAAAATCTTTGGCTCTAGAAATGAAATTCAAGAAAGTTATCCTCAGGCAAGTGTTGACGATATAGGTAATTATGAACAACATTTAGAGCTAGCAAAAGAACATTTGACAGAAAATGAGTTTAGTCAATATGCTTCTTTACATAATGAAGCTGCACAATTAGTTAAAAAGATGACTGTAAAAGAGAATGGGCAGGATATTCAAAATCCTGAGCTATTAAGCAAGGATGAACAAAATAGGTTCGAGAACATTAGCAAAAAGATAGAAGTTTTCCGTTCAAGATTATCTCAATTAACTACAAAAACATTTGAAGAAGCTCAGAAAATGGTTACTTATCCAATGCAAAAACCGAGCTTTGTACCAGAAGGATATGTATTAGTAAATGAACTTGCTAAAACAAATGAGAAAAATATTAATCAGGACCCGACCATTGAATTACATTACGAGCATGGTGAGTTTGGATACAGAATTTTCCAAAGTTCTTTATCCAATAAGGAAGAAGATGAACTAGAAAGACGAGTATTTGATCATAAAGATTCTTATACACTGGAGAATTTTACGATAGATTATGAGTACTCTGATGGAAGTAAAGTAAAAGGGATGCGTTTAACGAACACAAACCAAGGCTATAAAATTGTTATTATTTCTGACCTATTATCTCAAGAGGAGCTTGAAAACATTTTACTATCAATGGTGAAAGAATAAAGTACCACTAGCTTAGGGATTTTCTTAAAGGAGAGCGGCTTAGAAGCATATTCAATTCCACGATGATATATTATTTATAATATATATTTGAGAAGAACCCATAGTTGAGGTGATTTTGATGATAGATAGTGCTGTTAAACTAATGGAGGAAAACAACTATAAAGAGGCAAAAGAATTGCTATTAGATTTAATAGTGGAAAATTCAGAAGACTACTTAATTAATTTTTACTGTGCAGAAGCTCATGATGGACTTGGGCTTGAAAGAGAAGCAATCCCCTTTTACCAAAAGGCTTTAGAAAATGGCATGGAAGGTGAGCTTAAGGAAAAAGCATTTGTCCAACTTGGGAGTAGTTTGCGATGTATTGGTGAATATGATCATGCACTTGTGATTTTTAAGGAAGGTTTAAAAGAGTTTCCTAATAATCATGCATTGAAGGTGTTTTTATCGATGACTCTGTACAATATTGGTGAATATAAAGAGTCAGTTGAGAATTTACTTGAAACCATTATTGAATCTTCTTCTGACAAATGGATTAACACATACAAAAGGGCGCTATCTTTTTATGCAAAAAATATTGATGAAAAGTGGT
Organism: Robertmurraya mangrovi; assembly: GCF_034427655.1. Lineage (NCBI taxonomy): Bacteria > Bacillati > Bacillota > Bacilli > Caryophanales > Bacillaceae > Robertmurraya > Robertmurraya mangrovi. The sequence goes on along the minus strand of NZ_JAXOFX010000005.1, from coordinate 18,105 downwards.
AATGAAAAAAGAGTGCTAGATTATTCTGGCACTCTTGCTCATGGGAATTACTGTAATTTAAATTTCTTAACTAAATCATCTAAATCACTAACAAGCTGATTTAAGTCTTCAACCGCTTCGACAATTGTTTCAAAGCCATTGGATTGCTCCTGCATAGTGACAGCAACCTGTTTAGAAGAGGCAGCACTTTCTTCGGAGATTGCTGAAATGCCTTCTATCTCCGTTACAAGTTCAGCTGTTTGATTGTTTAAGGTTGTAATATATTCACTGTTAGTATTTACTTTATGTGTAATGTCGTTAATAGAATGAGAAATTTTGTTAAATGCCTCACTTACCTCTAAAACCGCTTGGGATTGTTCAGATGTTATTTCTTTCACTTCCCCCATAGCATGAACAGTGTGGAGAGAGTCCTCTTGAACGGTAGAGATAATCTTTTTAATATCGTCTGTCGCTTTTCTAGATTGATCGGCAAGTTTTCTAATTTCCTCTGCTACGACTCCAAAGCCTTTTCCAAATTCACCAGCTCTTGCAGATTCAATAGATGCATTTAAAGCTAGTAGATTAGTTTGCTCGGCTATGGCACTGATTGTTTCTACTATTTGATTTATGCTTTGAGCATTTCTGTTCAGCTCTTCAATCATGTTTTCAATGTTTTCAGTTGCCTGTTGATTCGATCTATTTTTTTCTTCGAGTCCGTTTATTAGTTTTTGGCTTGTTTCGTTCTCTGAATGTATGTTATTGATTAATCCTAATACCGTACTAGAATTAGTGTTTAGTTGGTTAAATTGATTTAGTAATTCCGATGCGATGTCAGAGCATTTCTCAGTAGAGATGGATTGAATCTTGTTCCCTTCTGCTATTTCCTCAACAGAGGCTGTGACCTCTTCCGCCGAAGCTGTAACCTCTTCAGAAACAGCATTGAGAGAAATAGAGGAGGATTTAATATTGGATGACATCAAATGAATGCTGCGAGTAAGATTCCCTAGTTCATTAACCATTTCATTGAAGTTATCACCAATTCTACCGATTTCATCTTTGCTCTTTACTTTTGTCCTAACGGTTAAATCTCCATCTTTTACTTTCCTCATATCTGATACTAACGAGATTAAAGGTTTAGAAATGGTTCTGGCCATAAATATAGCTATAAGGATAGCTAGTATAATAACACCAGCTAAAACAATGACTAACACTTGTGTCATATAATCAATATCTTTATAAATATCCTTCTTTGCGGAGGAGATTAACAATGTTTGTCCGTTTGAAAGTTTACCATAAGAAATCATTGATTCTGCCTTATCAAGGGAAATATTTGATACTCCAAAATCTTTTGAGTTAATTTCCTTTGAAAGGGATTGATTAATTTCCTTTAGACTATCTGTTTGTTTATACGAAGGATGTATTAAAAAGTTTTCATTACTATTCAGTAAAGCACCATAACTACTCTTGTATGGCTTAATTTTATTAATTGTATTTGTAAAGAGTTCAAAGTTAATGTCCATACCGACAATACCAATTGAAACTCCATCTTTAAAGATTGGAACAACATAACTAATCATATCAATTCCAATATTTTCGTTACGATAGGGGTCAAGCCAAACTGGTTTCCCTGCATTTACAGGGATATAATACCAACCGACATGTGCTAAGTCAGTAGGATCATATTGGCTAAAGTCAGTTGGAACTAGTTGTTCAATGACAGCATCTCCATTTGTATCAGCATGAAAAATTCCTGATGTTGGCTCAGTGAATTCAGGATTAAAGCGAATGTAAAAAGCCATCGATCCATCAGTATTATTTGCTATGCCTTCTGCCATCGGTCTAACTTTTTCTTGAAATGCCTCTACATACTTTGAATCTTTCTTAAATGCCTCGACATCATCCAGCATGGAAACCACTGAGTAAGCTAGTCCATCTACAGAAGTTTCAATTTTTCCAATCGTATTATCTAACTCTTTTGCTTCACTTTTAACTAAGTATTCGGCGTGTTTATAAGAATACTCCTCTAACATATTTTTACTAATAAAAATGCTTGTCAAACCTACTAATAAAACAGAAACAATTGAACATAAAGTAACAGCTAACATAACTTTTGACTTAATGCTTTTCAAAATCAGTTCCTCCATAGGCTAAAAATATAATTTGAAAAACTCAACACATTTAAAAGTAGTAGCAACATATAGGTAAAAAGCATTACCTTTTAAATAACATTACCACATTTACCAGGACAAAAGTATTAATTTTTAACAGAAATAAACAATTTTGCCATTATTATAAAAATTAGAAGTCATATAAAAAAATTATTATGACCCCTCTTTTTATTGTTCAGATTAATATTAAGTTAAAAATATATTGACAAATTTATTTTATTAATTATTATTTAATAATATAAGATGTTAAATAACTGTTTAACAAATATTAGACATTGTTATATTAGATTTTTAAATTACATAATTAGGAGTAAATAAAATGAGAGACATGATCGTTTCACTACGTCAGTTCCATCCTATTGTAAATACACTTTTAGCTGGGACTGTTTTTATGATTATTGGAATTTCAATGAGTAGCCCGTTTCTAGCTATATATTTGGCTAAAAACACAGATTTAAGTGCAGCTGTAATTGGAGCTGTAATAGGGGTAGGGCCATTAGCAGGTGCATTTGGAGGATTTATCGGAGGGATGTTGTCCGATTTAATAGGGAGGAAATCATTACTGATTTTATCTTTATGCTTGTCCAGTGCCGTATTTTTTGGATATGCCTTTTCTAGTAGTACCATTTTTATTGTAATGTTTATATTTTTAGGAGGGATTGCTTCCTCGATTTTTGGAACAGTATCTAGAGCATTGATAGCAGATTTATCTACACAAGAACAGAGGGTAAAGGTTTTTTCATTACAAAATTTAGCGTTTAATATAGGTTGGGCTATCGGACCAGTAATTGGTGTACTGTTTGGGCTTGCTGCCTCTGCAACTCCGTTTATTGTGACTGGTTCAATATATATGGTGTATGCCATTGCTATGGGAATAGCGCTTCAATTTTTTGTCATTACTAAAACAGATGTACAGCAGGAGACAGAAAAATCGAGCATGAAGCAATCACTTCAAATGATGAGTCGAGACAAAGCATTATTCTTGTTTGTAATCGGAAGCATTATTATGGCTATAGCTTGGGCGCAGTTTCCAATATTATTATCCCAATTTGTGACTAGTACGTTTGATAATGGAACTGAGATTTTTGGCTTGTTACTCGTTATTAATGCTGTAGTTATTATCGTTTTCCAGCTCCCAATGTCGAAATGGTCAGAAGGGAAGAGCCCTATTTTTGCGCTCGTAGTGGGGGTTCTTTTAGCAGCAGCAGGTTTATTAGGCTTTAGTCTCTCATTTAATGTAGTGATACTAGTGACAGCTATTTGCATATTAAGTCTTGCTGAAACATTGGTAGGCCCTATGTATAACGTAATTATTGATCAAATATCACCAGAAAAAATGAAAGGTGCTTACTTTGGAGCGCAAAACTTCGGATTATTAGGAATGTTTCTTTCTCCGATACTAGGAGGATATATTTTAGATATGTTCGGAGGAAGGGTTATGTATTTGGTTCTTTCGAGTATTTGTTTATTAAGTATTTTATTTTTCTACCTATCTTATAAAATATATTTATCTAAGAATAAACAAGAGATTTATCTAAATAATTCACAGGTTGAAAAAGCGATTTAATAGTTATTCTCTAATGAAAAAAGTATAAAAGAAAAGTTTAATCAGGAAACTTTTCTTTTATACTTAGTAAACTTTCAATATTCTCAAAGAAAACATCGACTAATTTGGGATCAAAATGCTTCCCTCTTTCTTCATTGATTAAATTCAAAATTTGATCAAGTTCCCAAGCCTTCTTATAAACTCGGTCACTTCCTAATGCATCAAAAACATCAGCAAGGGCGGTTATTCTAGCATGAATGTCTATTTGTTTTCCTTTTAATCCTTGAGGATATCCTGTCCCATCAAATTTTTCATGATGCTGATGTGCAATAACAGCAGCTATCTTAAAAATATCCCTTGAGGAATGTTTTAACATTCCGTAACCAATAGTAGTATGAGTCTTAATTAATTCAAACTCTTCCGAAGTTAATTTCCCCGGCTTGTTCAAAATCGCATCTGGTATCCCAATTTTTCCGATATCATGCATAGGGGAAGCCATCTTCAAGTACTCACATTCCCGTTCTGCTAACCCATAGCCTTGAGCAATAATTTTTGAGTACTCTGCAACTCTTTTAACATGATTAGACGTTTCTTTTGAACGTGCTTCAATTACTTCTCCCATCGTAAAGACTACTTCTTTTTGTGTTTCTACAGCTTCGAAATCTAATTTCTCTTTTTGTTTCCTAATTCGATCTACTTGGGCAGCTAATCCAATGGAAAATAACAATAATTCACTAGAAGAACCAATAAACACAGCATACTTTGTGAAAAACATCTCTTTAATCATGCCCGCATCACTTAATGTCGAAATGGTATTTCCTATTAAAAATAAAACCCACGCCAGTAAAAAGTATTTTGCAAGAATATGCTTTTTATAATAGGCCCTTATGCCAAGGAATAGAAATAATGGAGCATGTAGGATGGAAGTGAAAACAACAACCTTAAGCGCAATAGGGTAACTGATAAATAATAAAATAAAGATTGTAATTAACTGTAAGCAACTAAATATTTTTAATAGTAGATGAAACTTTGGTAAGTACTCTTTTGTATCTAGAAATCTCATTACAAATACGCAAGAGAGAATAATAGAGAGACACATAAAGAAAACAATAGAGCGATTATTCCACCACGGAGAATCAGGCCAGAGCCATTGATAAGCATCTCCTAAATTAGACATTGGAATAAACATAAATGATAGTGAAAACAATGCATAGTACAAGTAACTCTTGTTTCTTAAAAAGACAAACAAGAAGAAATTATAGATGGACATAATAAGGACTAGCCCATAGTAGAGAAAATGTATGGCCGTATGTATTAGGCTTTTGGACAAAATAGATTTCTCCGTATGGATAGAAATAGGGAAGCTCATAGCACCCTCGGTTTCAACTCTTAAATAGTAGGTTTGCTGTTCACCTGGCTTTATTTCCAAGTTAAATATAAAATTCCTATAGTTAACCTCACGTTTTGAAAAAGGATAGAGGTCTCCATAATGAATCTCGCTAAATGTGCCTTCTTTTTTCGGTAGGTACAATGAGAGATAATCTAATGGTGGAGATCCAACCTCAAGCATCCAGTTAGAAATGGAGGACTGATTTTTCATTGTAAAGCGAAGCCAATAGGCTGAAGAAGTATATCCGAAATTAGGGGAATTAGTAGTAAGGGGTTGAAATTCTCCATCTTTCTCAGATACATCCTGAATAGAAAATTCGTGATTTTTATCTTCTAAATAATATATATCGTTAGTTAAACCATGTGAGAGGTTATCGCTTAAGAGAATGATAGAGTCATTTGCAGCTGCTCCATTCATATATGGAATATTCAGAATAAGTAGAACGAACAGACTTATAAATATAAACTTCTTCATTTAGGTATATTCTCCTGATGTAATCTTTTGGTATAGTACTATTATATTACAGAATTTTAAGAATTCTACAGTTTTCGACAAAACTTCTATTATTTTAACTATGCATAACTTGTAAAATAATAACCTATTTTTTACATAAATTTTTGGCAATAGTATTGAGAGAGCAATATTCATGTGATAATATATGAACAAACGTTAGTTTTAAACTTAGGAGTGGATCAAATGAGTACACCTATTAAGATGGGGATTATCGGTTTAGGCGGTTTCGGTGCGAGGATACTTAATCCAATTTCTTTTTTTCATACAAAGGAAGAGATTGAGGTTGTAGCGATTTGTGATATCAATCTTGAAAGAGCAAAAAGTATAGCGAATGAGTATCAAATACCTCACTGGTATGAATCTTATCAAAAAATGTTAGACAGCGTCTCACTAGATTTAGTTTATATTGCTACTCCTCCTTCTACTCATGGGGAAATTACAAGCCTAGTTATTGAAAAAGGGATCCATGTTTTGTGTGAAAAGCCATTAGCAAATTCCATTAACGATGCCAAAGAAATGAAGGACCTTGCTAAACAAGCAAACGTGGTCCATGCTTTACATTTTGGTCAAAATTATCTTCCTACACTGAATAAGTTTCATAAAATGATTACTGACGGATACATAGGGGACATCAAGCAAGTAAATTTGAATATGCAGTATAGTAGCTGGCCACCGGAATATCAACAGAATGACTGGATATCAACCCGCGATGGAGGATTTTTACTTGAACAAGGAATTCATTTTATACAAGCAATCCAACGAGTTTTTGGTAAAATTGCTAGTATTCAAAGTGAAGTTCATTATCCTGCCCCAAACGAATCAGAGAATAAAGTAAAAGCGACAATGACTTTAGCTAACGGTCTAACTGTTTTAGTAAATGGAACAACAGAAGCGGCCAATGAAAATGTGTCTCTAACTGCCCTTGGTTCAGAGGGAACGGTCGTATTTGATTTTAAAGGTGTGAAGGCAGGGAAGAATGGTTTTCCAATCGAAGAGGTAGAGTTAGAAGAACCTTTTGCTTATCCTTGGATATTGTCACATGTTATCAAGGCAATAAAAGGAGAAAAAGCAGAAATCTATGATTTTACAGTAGGCTACGAAGCACAAGTAGTACTTGAAATACTAAGAAAAGGTGACAAGGTCCGAGTTGATTTGGAACCTTTTTATGATAAAGTAACGGTGTGATCCTAAAACTATTGTTAAGGGCTTGAACCTATGTGGTGCAAGCCCTTAAATTCTTAGAATTGGTTAGCAAGAGTGGCCGCTTTTATTAAGCCTTCATCAATAATTTCTTCCGCTCGATCTGGGTATTGATTATGACCTTCAATCACTAATGTTGTAATGTCCTGAACTCCCCAGAAGTTTAACATTGTTGTTACATAGTGAACAGACATTTCCACTGATTGTGCTGGACCTTCGGAATATACCCCACCTCTTGCATTTAGTAAGGCAACCTTTTTGTTAGGAAGTAATCCAACTGGGCCTTCTGGTGTATATTTGAAAGTTTTGCCTGCTTGAGCTAAATAATCTAAATACGTATGCAATACAGCTGGAATAGTAAAGTTCCAAAGTGGAAAAGCAAATACTACTTTGTCAGCGTTAAGGAATTGATCTAAATATTTATTAACGATCGCTGTAGCATTTTTTTCTGAATTAGTTAAATCAAATCCTTTTGCCAGTTTAAACATACCATTGATCATATCGGTATCGTAATAAGGTAAATTTTCCTTAAATAAATCAAGTTCTGTAATGATGTCTTCAGGGTGTGACTCTTTATAACTATCTAAGAAAGCATGGTAAAGCTTTACGCTTACTGCTTGTTCTTTTGGTCTAGAATTAGCTTTGATAAACAATACGTTTGACATGATTAATCCTCCAAGTTGTTATGATTTTATAATGTTGCTATAGCAACTATCTGATAAAAAAAGTGTCGTTCATCTAAATTGAACTCAAAAATCATTATACAAACAGCTAGTTGTTATAGCAACTAATTGAACTTGGAATCTGTAAAACGGCTGAATGGTTTGCTTCTACAAATTAGAAGGTTATGTCTAAATAACCGTTGATTTCCGTTCCGGGCGAACGCTTTCCGCGGGGTGTGAATTGAGCCTCCTCAGTCGCCATGCTCCTTGCGGGGTCTCAATGCTCACACTACATCCCGCAGGAGTCGTCGCCCTCCACTCCAATCAACTTAGTATCCGCATATAATATAAAAATAACATGCAAGGAGGTGCATGTTATTTCTACTAGTCTAGTTTTCTAATTACTAATTATCCTTTTAATATATCGTGATCAACGTAACGCTCGCCGTTTAATTCGCTGATTACATTAATAGCAACTGTAGCCCCGTGACCTGCTGTAATAATGGTATGAACACTTACTCCAGCTACTGTTCCAGCTGCCCATAAACCATTTACATTCGTTTTTCCATTTGGATCAACATCAATGATGGTTTTAATACGAGGTTCCGTACCTGGTTTTGTTTGAACACCTAGCTTCTCCGCTAGCTCAACACCTAATCCAGTTGCTAGAATGATATGTTTTGCTTCTACTACTCCTGTTTCCGCTTCAACTTGAAAACCTTGGTCTGTTTGAGAGATGTTTGTTACTTCACCTTGAATAATTTCGGCACCAAATTTCGTTGCTTGTTCTTTTCCTAATTCGATTAGTTCTGGGCCTGTAATTTCTTTAACTCCATAGTGATTTTCAATCCAAGCTCTTTTCGTCATTCCCTTGTCACTATCAATCACTAATGTTTTTTTACCAGCTTTTGCCGCAAAAAGTGCAGCACTAGCTCCAGCTGGGCCAGCACCTATAATAATAATTTCATACATGAATGATTCCCCCGATATAGTATTTTTCTAGAATATGAGAGGTTGTTGTAGCAACTAACGGAGAGAACATACATTACTGCACGTTCTTTCTCATTATAGATAAAATTCTCTTGACCTCAATAAGCTCTTCATTTGAAATTCCTTTACAAACCATGTTATTGAACTCTTCAGCAATCGGAATTACTGTTTCTCCTAATTTTCGTCCTTCTTCTGTAAGGTAAAGCCTCTGGGACCGACGATCATAGGGACAAGTACTTCTTTTAATAAATCCCTTTTGTTCAAGGCTGGTAGCCATACGTGCTATGTTGGTCTTATCCTTGTCAACTTTTTGTCCTACTTCATTTTGTGTTAAACCGTCTTTCTCCCATAAAACCATCATAATAAGATTCTGTTCAGGAGCAATGTTGAAAGGTGCGAGTTGGTTTTTAACATAGTTAGTAAGGAGCAAATCTGTCTGGTGAATAAAGATGCTAATATAGTCGTTAAGAGATAGTTTCAATTCAATCACCTGCTAATAGTTGCTATACAAACCTTCTTAGTTTTGATTGTATTGGAAGTGATTTCCGATGTCAATTTGGCCAAGGATAAATAATCTAATTACGGGTAGAAAAAAAGTAGAGCGAGAAACGCTCTACTTCTTTACTTCTGCTAAACCTATGCTTCAGGTTCGAATTCATCAACTGGTAACTTTACAGTAAAAGTAGTTCCTTCATTTACTTTAGATTGGATAGATATCTCTCCAAAGTGTTCCTTAACTATATTATTACATATGGTTAGGCCTAAACCGGTTCCTGTACCCTTTGTTGTGTAAAAAGGTTCGTTGATTTTTTCTAATAGTTCAGAGGGAATCCCACACCCGTTATCGGAAATGTCAATAAAGACATATTGTTCATCGTGACAACGGACATTTAGGGTAACTGTTCCCCCTCTTTGGTCAATAGAATCTATCGCATTCTTAATCAAGTTAATAAATACTTGTTTAATTCTTGATCTATCACAATTCAGTAAAATATTTTTACAATCATAATTTAATAGTAATTCAACATTTTTTAAGTTAGCTTGTGATTCTAGCAGGGTTATAACCTCATGTATAAGAGAAATAGGATTATGCTTACTATATATAATCGCTTGCGGCTTGGATAGTGATAGCATTTCCCCGGTTATTCTTTCAATTTTATCAATTTCATCGTTTACAATTTTTAAGAACGGTAATTGTGATGGTGGAAAGCTTCCTTCAAAAAACTGTAGAAATCCTTTTATAGCCGTGAGCGGATTTCTAATCTCATGTGCAATTCCGGCTGAAAGCTGTCCTGCAGTCAGCAACTTTTCTGTCTGAATGGTTCGCTTAAGACTTCTCTTTTGCTCCGTTACGTTACGAATAATTACTTGTAAGGACGGTCTGTTTTCCAAAGAGAACGGCATAACTACTGTTTCAACATAAATCGGTTCACCATCTATTCGTACCATGACTCTCTCTTTAGCAAGATCAACCTCTTGATTATGTATTATCTTCTGCCCTCTTGTAATTACATCCAAATGGTATTTCGGGTGCATGAAATCTAAAATGGACTTTCCTATTATTTCACTTTCACATTGAGCCCCTAGGAGTTCTAAACCAGCCTTATTTATATATTTAAAAGTAAAATCAGTCAGTAGAGCCACTGTATCAATCGAGTTATCTATTAATGTTTGGTAATGTTTTTGTTGCATCGAATATTGTTCTTTAATAACAGAAGCTTCTGTATAACTTTTTACAATTATATATTCATAGTCTATACCATCCATTTGGACAGGTATTAAAGTGGATTCTACTAACTTCACATTTTTTTTTACAGTAAGAATTCTTTTAGTAGAAAAACGATCTTTACGATGCTTGGCTACTTCAAAATCATTTATGATCTGTTGTACATCCTCATCACTATAGGCAAAATCAAATGCAAACTTTCCTACAATTTGATATAAGTCATCCGCTTCAAATAAAGTAAGAGCAAGTTGATTTGCATGGACAAAGAACCCGTCTTTACCTAATAGAGTAGGAAAGGGTATCAGCTCAATGGCTTCCTTAACAGTAACTTTCGTATTAACGATGTTATTTATATTTAGTGTGTCCAATTCGTCTTCACTTCCGGTAAATAGATAAAGCTATTATAGCATGTTAGTTGTAGATTTTTACCAACAATTTGTAAAAGGGAGTGATTGTAACACAATATATTTCGTGGTACAGATGGTTATTGCTCTCCTTTTAAGGCTTCATAATATTTTTCATGAGTAGGGACCACCTCTTGTTCAATACATTCCTCAATCAGTTGTCTTAATCGAACAACTTGCTGAAACATCTGATCATTAACTTCTGTTATATATAGTTGTATTTTAAAGAGATTACTAGGTTCTTCTAAAAACCAATCTTATTAGTAGAGGCATAAACTGACCATTAACTGTAATCACTCCCATAATAATAATGATCCCACCCGCAATACTGCTAAAAAATACTTTCTCGTGTAGGAGTGCTATGGCGGCAATAAGAGTGGATATCGGTTCTAAATAAAGAAACATAGAAACCTTTGAAGCTTCCAATACTTCATGTGCCTTTCCCCAATACCAATAGGCAATGCCAGATACGAACACTCCAAGAAAAATTAAATGGGCCCATTCTGATTGAGTTAATAACGTTAAGGATTCCCAACCTTTGTTTCTAATGATAAAAGGTGTGGTTAACATAAAACCAATTAAACTCATATAAAAAGTAACTACAAGGGCTGGGTAAGGTATTTTTAGATGTTTTAAAAGAATCGAGTAAACAGCCCAGTTTAATGTACTTAAAATCATGAGAAAAAAGCCTAGATTTAGAGTAAAGTCAATAGACTGCCCACTTCTAGTTGTTGTAATAAGGAGAACACCTATAATGGCAAGTAACATTCCAACAGCTCTAGAAACACTCATTTTTTCGTGTAAAAACAACATGGACAGAATAACCGTAAAAATGGGTGAAAGTGAAATGAGCCAGCCAGCTGAAGAAGCTTCAATTGTTAACAAAGCGGTTGCCTGAAGCACTTGATGAACAAAAACTCCAAGAATACCTAATGTAATTAAGTGGGGGACATGTTTTAGGGAAATGGATAGTCGATAACGCATTAAAAGTAATAGCAATAATAAGAATAAAGCTCCTATCCCAAATCGAAGGACGAGTAATGTATACGGATCAATTTTTCCTAACACAGCTTTTGTGGATACAAATGAGACTCCCCAAAAACTAATTGACATCGTTGCATAAGTTGAGGCGGTTAACTTTGAATTGAACTGTGTCATGGGAGATGCATCCTTTCAGAAAAACAGATTCTTTACATATTATGCTTGTCCTAAAGGAAGATGATTGGTTTCTAATTATATGGGAGGGAAAACCTTCTAGTATGTTTAAATTGGTAGGTAAAAGAAAGGGGAAGCTGCCTTTTTAGTATCGGATTAAAATCAAGAGGTCTCAGCCAATTCTGAGAAGTCTACTGCCTAGTCTGAACAAATAACAGCAACAAATTAAGAGTCTGCGATGGTAAACGAATTGGAAAAAAGCATTCCATGGTATGGGCTTGAATGTTGAGGAAAACTCTTACTTCTGGATGAAATATTATCACTAGCATCGATAAAGAGTGAAGAATTATAAGAAAAACTTCAAATTTGTGCAAAAAAAAATTGATATATTAAAAAAACGAAAAAAAGAATAGTTTTAATAGGATAGTTAGGTTTTATTCTTGAAAAAGGATATTAAAATACTAATCTGTTAGAATATTATTTTTTCTAGGTCTATCGTCCCTTTTCGTGTATTGAAAGCGGTTCCCCTATTTGCTAGAATCTACTTTATTCCTTTGGAAAATAATTACGATTATTGTCGAAATTGGAAAATATTTTTGTTGAGGAGAGACACAAAGGTACATATAGAACAAACAAATCTGGGGGGGAGATAATATTTATGTTTAGAAATTTGAAAGTATCCACTAAAATTTTTACACTAATAGTTGTTTCTATTCTGTTTCTAGGTGGAATCAGTGTAATTAACTATGTAGCACTTAACTCAATTAATAAAAGTGCTAGCTCAATTTATAATGATAAGCTTGTAATAAACCAAATGTTTAATACGATTTTAACGAATAATACGAAAATTGATTCTATCATTTTGGAGCAAATATTAACAACGGATGCATCTCGTCAGGAAGAGTTACAAAATGAATTTCTTGCCATTGTATCTGTTAATAAAGAAGTTTGGCCACAGCTTGAAGGAATCTCTATGTCACCTTCCGTTAGTGAGCAGTTTAAAAAGTATAAAGAGCTAGCTGGGATGAGTAATGAAACAAAAGCAAAGGTTGATGAATTAGCAGCTGTTAATAGAAGTCAGGAAGCCTATAACTTATATGCCTCTGATTTAAAACCAATACGTTCAGAGATGGTCAATGCATTATCTTCCATTGTTCAATTAAATCAGGAAGATGCTAAAATTGCCAATGATGGAAACCAAAAAAAGTTTAACCAAATGGTTTTATTAACAATAATTATTGGTATTTCAGCCATTATTATTTGCTCGCTCATTGGATTTGTAGTAGCTAGAAGTATTAAAAAACCGATAAGCATGATTCAATCATTAATGTCATTAGCACAAAAAGGTGATTTGCGTGTTTCTGGCGAGTACAATTCGAAAGACGAAATAGGACTATTAACGCACAATTTTAATGAAATGATTAAGGGTTTACGAGAGATAATAGAAAAGGTTACAAATAGCTCATTATTAGTTGCTTCCACTTCCGAAGAAATTGCTGCATCAAGTGAACAGTTTTCAAGGGCAACAGATGAAGTTACAAGTTCGATTCAAACAGTTTCTTCAGGAATTGATCAACAAGTAGAAAGTATCCAATTGGCGAATCAACACCTGTCACACTTTACTAATCAAATGAAACAATTATCTGGAGGAGTTGAATCTGCTACTTCAGCTGCTGTTTCTTCATCAAAATCAGCAGAAGAGGGACATAAAATTGTCTCAAGAACAATTGAACAAATGGGGTATATTGATAAACAAGCATACGAGACAGCAGACATCATTAATAAATTAGGAGAGAAATCTTCTCAGGTTGGCCAAATTGTATCAATCATTACAGATATTTCAAGCCAAACAAACTTATTAGCCTTAAACGCTGCAATCGAGGCTGCAAGAGCTGGAGTGCATGGGAAAGGGTTTGCCATTGTAGCGGATGAAGTAAGAAAGCTTGCTGAACAAACAGTAACCGCAGCAGAACAAATTAATCAGTTAATCAAAGAAATACAAGTAGATACAAATCAGGCTGTCAAATCAATGAATTCAACTAGCACTTCATTGACAGAAGGAACAGCCCTCATTTCTACAGCGGAAGATGCATTTTCAAAGATACTAGCCTCAGTTGAAACTGTGGCAGTTCAAATGAATGATATTTCTAATGTAATCACCGTTAATAATGAGAATACAATGCATTTAGTTGAATCAATGAATTCTATTTTACATGCTGCAGAGGAAAGCTCTAACCACTCCCAAAATATTGCAGCTTCTGCAGAACAACATAATGCATCATTAACCGAAATCACATCAGCAACGCAAAATCTTTCACAACTAGCAGATGATCTTCAACACTCTGCATTATTATTTAAGGTAAAATAAATAAGCAAACGCCCTCATTAAATGAGGGCGTTTGCTTATAAAAGAGCTTGAGACCTTTTATTTAATATGGAGCATAGGGGGCTCGAACCCCTGACCTCTACGCTGCCAGCGTAGCGCTCTCCCAGCTGAGCTAATGCCCCGTGTAAGGAAAATTATAAATTCACTTGCAGCATTCTGCAAGTGAATTTTCAAACTTGTGGAGTTTTTTTTGCGACAAAATTCCCTAATCCAAGCTCTCGATTTCTACTGAGTAAACTCCTTCGATGCTTGAAGCACTATAATAAACGTCTGTTGTTTTACGCTTATAATTAACAGTGATTAAAAGTTGCACAAAATGCTCGCCATCTTCTAAATCTTTAATTCGAATATTTCTAATGATTATTTTCTCTTTCTTAAGAGCGTGCATAACTTCAGAGATGTCCTTTTTATTTTTTATTTTTAGTTGAAGTCGAATTTCCTTCTCTCTTAACTGTCTTGGTCCAATAAGACTTACAATTATGGGAATAATTTCAACGCTTATAATTAATAAAATAACTCCTGTAATAGCCTCAATATAAAAGCCAGCACCAACCGCAATTCCGATTCCTGCTGCTCCCCAAATTAATGCTGCAGTCGTTAGACCCGAAATGCTATCATTCCCTCTTCTAAGTATAACTCCAGCTCCTAAGAAACCAATTCCAGATACAATCTGTGCGGCTAAACGCAAAGGATCCATGGTGATGTTCACATCCTCATCACCTGGAAAGAGATAAGCAGATTCAATTGAAACGATGGTTAAAAGACAACTTACAATTGATATAACAAGACTGGTTTTTAAGCCAACAGGTTTTCTTTTTAATTCTCTCTCCAAACCAATTACAAGGCCAAGGATTGCTGAAACTCCTAATTTCATTAGAATATCCATGTCGATTGCACCCATGTTCATCCCTCCAGTCAGGTGAGAGTAACATTAAAAATAAAAACAATAGTATCTATCTTCTGAACGTTGTAAAATATTGTATACATCATTTCATACAGAAAAAGGGGTTTTTAATGGAAGGGCAGAAGATTAATCCATATTTTGTTTTGGCAATTGGTGTTATTTCTGTTTCTGCTTCGGCTATTTTAGTGAAGTTTTCAACAGCACCATCAGGAGTAATTGCTTTTTACCGCTTGTTTTTTTCGGTTCTATTTATGTTACCAGTGTTCCTAATAAAGTATGTTCATGAGTTAAAACTTATTACGAAGAGAGACTGGGCTTTTTGTATACTCGCTGGTGTGTTCCTGGCCTTTCATTTTATTCTATGGTTTGAATCTTTAAATTACACATCTGTCGCTAGTTCAACTGTATTAGTAACCTTACAACCGTTGTTTGCTTTTATCGGTACATACCTATTCTTTAAGGAAAAGTTTTCTATTAAAGCTATTGCATGTGCTTTTATTGCTGTTATAGGTAGCGTTATTATAAGTTGGGGTGATTTCCGAATAAGCGGAATGGCATTGTTTGGGGATTTTTTAGCCTTATTAGCCTGTGTTTTAGTTACTGCATACTTAATGTTTGGTCAAACCGTTAGACAAAGATTATCACTTATTACATATACATTTGTTGTTTATGGGATTAGCACCATTGTTTTATTAATTTATGTTTTATTAGCAAAGGAACCTTTACTTGGTTACGGCACAAGTGACTGGGTTTACTTTATCCTTCTCGCTATTGTTCCGACCTTACTTGGACATACATTGTTTAATTGGTCACTTAAATGGTTAAGCACTTCTACTATTTCTATGGCTATATTATTTGAACCTGTAGGTGCTACTATCTTAGCTTATTATCTTTTGGACGAACATGTGTTGTTAACACAGATTGTTGGAGGGTTAGTTGTAATAGGTGGTGTTTCACTTTTCCTATTAGATGAAAGAAAAGCAAAACAACGGGGAGAAATATCGAAAATTAAAATTTAGGGGGGATTTGATGTTAATAGAGAGAGCGACTGAACTAGATGCTAAAGGAATTGCATCCGTTCATGTTCAAAGTTGGCGAGAGACATATAGAGGAATAATTAATCAAGAGTTTCTAGATAGCTTAAAAGAAGAATCTAGGTATGAGCTTTGGAAGGAATCACTTAAATCTGAACAAAATGGATACGCATATGTAGCGAAAAATGAATCAGGTGAAATTGTAGGTTTTGCTTCTTTCGGTGTGGAAAGAACAAAGAAGTTTGGCATTGAAGCTGAACTTTATGCCATTTATTTGTTAGATGGATACAAAGGCCAGAAGGTTGGTTCAAAACTATTTTATGCTGGTTTACAACAAATACTTAAGCTGAATCTTAAGTCATTGATGGTATGGGTGTTAAATGAAAATCCAAGTAAGCGATTTTATGAAAGCTTCCAACCTGAGATGATAGCGGAGGAACAAATAAAAATTGGTACTGGTGTACATAAAGAAATAGCCTACTCATGGAATGATCTCCACTTACTAAATAAAAGGCTAGAGGAATCAATTAAGAGAGAGGGAGTAAAATAAATGTTGAATCTAGATTTCGTTTTCGAACAATTTCCTGAACTTGAAACAGATAGATTTATTTTGCGAAAATTAAAAATGAGTGATGCACCGAACATGTTTGATTACTTTTCTAAAGATGAGGTTACTAAATACTATGATTTAGCAACTTTTACTTCTGAACAACAAGCTACCGACTTGATTGAACGCCTATTAACTAGATTTGAAGAAGGGAAACAAATAAGATGGGGTATTGCCTTAAAGGAAACTGATAATTTGATAGGAACTTGTGGTTTTCATAGTATTGAGCCAGAACACTCTAAAGTAGAAATTGGTTATGAGTTACACCCTAATTACTGGAACAAGGGTGTTATGTCAGAAGTGATATCAAAAATTTTAGATTATGGATTTAATAAAATGGAGTTAAATAGAGTAGAGGCATTTTATGATCCGGAAAATATAGCTTCCCGGAAAGTGTTAGAGAAGAACGGATTTATTTTTGAAGGAGTTTTGAGAAAAAGATTTTTTGAAAAGGGTAATTTTTTAGATGGAGCAATATCAGCTATCCTTAAGGAAGATTATTTTAAATAGGCTGTTTTCGTAATGATTGTTCTTATTTGTAAAAATCCAAAAGCCGATTTTTACCCCTAAGTAGTTAAAGAGTGCTACAAATTTAGATGGTAAGGCTTTTTCTAAATCTGATAACCTTTTAAGCCCAATATAGCATGTATACATTATAGGTAAATTTATATATATGAGAAGCAACAAAGTTTTAGAAAAAATCCTATAAATAACTAAGCAAAGCGAGTATTCTTTGTAGAGTACTCGCTTTATAATAATTTATATTAATTAAAGGCGTATGTAAGCCCAGAGAAAATAAAAGCAGACGTAATGGAGATAATAAAAGTACCACCAAATACCTTTTCATCTGAATTAGCTATTTTTATACCTTCCCAAAAAGAGAATGCAAATAAATAAATGGCCATGACTAGTGATAGATAGAGTGCAACAGATTCTAGCATATTTAATTCCTTCCTTTCCAAATTGTAAAGATATCTATACACTTATATGAAGCTAACTCTATTACTATTACTATTACTTTCAAAAGCATCTTTATAAAAAAATTGCAATATGAATTAATTAATAGAAGGTAATAGACTACAAACTAGTTTTTTTAAAAAAATAAGAAAGTATATTGAAATTGTTTATATATCATGGTATATTATTTTTTGTCCTCACCGGAATTACTTGTTACTAATTGAAATTAAATTAGTGAGAAAGTTATTGACATTGAATTACTGGTGTGGTAAATTAATAAAGTCGCTTTTGAGCGGTGGATAAATTGTTCTTTGAAAACTGAACAAATCATACGTCAACGTTTAAATTTTTTTATTTTTTTAAGAGCTAAATCTTACTCTTTATTGGAGAGTTTGATCCTGGCTCAGGACGAACGCTGGCGGCGTGCCTAATACATGCAAGTCGAGCGAAGTTTTAAAAGCTTGCTTTTGAAACTTAGCGGCGG